>JAQSCR010000659.1 GCA_029945495.1 Pseudolabrys sp.
CGAAATCTGTCCGCCGGTGATGTTTTCCAGGCCCGCGATCATGCGCAGCAGCGTCGACTTGCCGCAGCCCGAGGGCCCGACCAGCACGACGAATTCGCCATCGTTGATCGATATATCAACGCCGTGAATGACGGCGGTCGGGCCGTACGATTTGCGGACGTCGCGGATTGCGACCGAAGCCATACTTCGCCCCTCCCAAAGCACGCTCCTGTGGAGCGTCGCCGCGCGCGGGATGTTTCCCGTCTGACGCAGCTTATTTTACCTTCCGGCCGTAACGAACTCAAACAACTGCCGAATTCAAAATCATATCATCATATGATGCCGGTTCCGGCAAGGGCGCGGGCCAATGACTTTCGGCGCATGCCGCGCTCGCGCCTTGCAGAGTTGGCGTTACGTCGTCATGCCGCCGTCGATCTGCAGCGTCTGGCCAGTGTAGTAGCTCGAATCATCCGAAGCCAGCCAGACCGCGCCGGCGGCGATTTCCTCGGGCGTGCCGAGGCGGCCGATCGGCTGGCGATCGATGAAGTCCTTGCGGACATCTTTCAGCGATTTGGAGAACTTCTTGGCGTTCGCCGCGATGCGATCGTTGAGCGAAGGCGACTGGATGGTGCCGGGACAGATCGCATTGACGCGGATGCCCTGCCGGACGAAGTCCGCCGCCATCGCCTTGGTCAGGCCGATGACGGCCGCCTTGGTGGCGCCGTAAGCGTAACGGTTCGGCAGGCCGCGCACCGACGAGGCCACCGACGCGATATTGATGATAGAGCCGCCCTTCTTCAGCATCGACGGCACGAAGGCGCGGAGCATGCGATGCATCGACTTGACGTTGAGGTCGAAGGAGAAATCCCAGTCATCCTCCGAGCATTCCAGCACGCTGCCCTGATGCACGAAGCCGGCGCAGTTGGCGAGAATGTCGGGCGCGCCGAACTTCTTGATGATATCCTTGGCCAGCGCATTGACCTTCTCGGTATCGCGCACGTCGAGCGCAAACACCGTCGCCTTCTTCAGGCCCTTGAGTTTTTTCGCATCGAGATCCGAGGCTATCACCTCGGCGCCTTCGGCGATGAATGCTTCCGCGATCGCCCGGCCGATGCCCTGTCCCGCCGCCGTCACGACCGCGACTTTGCCTTTCAATCGTTTACTCACGATAAACCTCTTCGCTGATGAGTGGAGTTAGTGATTATCGCGCGGCACGTATTTCTGCGCGACGCGCTGATATTTGACCGCCGGCTTGAGAACCATGCCGTCGCCGAGCTGGTCGACCATGCCGCGCTGGATTTCCTGCCATGGCGTCTGACTCGGCGGAATCGGAAAGCCGCCTTGTTTCTCGAGCGTGGCGCGGCGTGTAGCGAGCTCGGCTTTCGAGACCAGGATATCCGCGGTGCCTTGTCTGAGATCGATGCGCACGCGGTCGCCGCTCTTGAGAATGGCAAGCCCGCCGCCGGCGGCCGCTTCCGGCGACGCATTGAGGATCGACGGCGACGCGGAGGTGCCGGACTGGCGACCGTCGCCGATGCAGGGCAGCGACAGGACGCCTTTCTTGATCAGGTAATCCGGCGGCTGCATGTTCACGACTTCGGCGGCGCCGGGGTATCCGATCGGCCCGGTACCGCGGATGAACAGCATGGTGTTTTCGTCGATCTTGAGCTTCGGATCGTTGATGCGGTGGTGATAGTCCTCCGGTCCCTCAAAAATGACGGCGCGGCCTTCGAAGGCGTCCGGGTCTTTCGGGTTCGACAGGTAGCGGGTGCGGAATTCGTCCGAGATGACGGAGAGCTTCATCACCGCCGAATCGAACAGATTGCCGCGCAGCACCTTGAAACCGGCCTTTTCCATCATCGGCTTCTTGTAGGTGCGGATCACGTCTTCATTGGTGATCTTGGCGCGCTTGACGTTCTCGCCCATGGTCTTGCCGTTGATCGTCAGCGCGTCGGCGTGAATGCGCTTTGCTTTCAGCAATTCGTTCATCACCGCGGGCAGGCCGCCGGCGCGGTAGTATTCCTCGCCGAGATAGAAGCCCGCCGGCTGCATATTGACGAGCAGCGGCACGTCGAGGCCGTATTTTTCCCAATCGTTGATGTCGAGCTTGACGCCGATATGCCGGGCGATGGCGTTGATGTGAATCGGCGCATTGGTCGAGCCGCCGATCGCGGTATTGGCGACGATGGTGTTCTCGAAGGCCTTGCGGGTGAGAATATCCGACGGCTTGAGATCCTCGCGGACGATTTCGACAGCGCGCACGCCGGTCTCATAGGCGATCTGTCCGCGCTCGCGATACGGCGCCGGGATCGCCGAGCAACCGGGCAGCGACATGCCAAGCGCTTCGGCCAGCGCATTCATCGTTGAGGCGGTGCCCATGGTGTTGCAATGGCCGATCGACGGCGCCGAGTCGGCGACGCGGTCGATGAATTCCTTGTAGGTGATCTTGCCGGCGGCGTGCTCTTCGCGCGCTTCCCACACCACCATGCCGGAGCCGACCCGCTTGTCGCCGCGCCAGCCATTGAGCATCGGCCCGCCGGACAGGACGATCGCCGGAATATTCACCGTCGCCGCAGCCATGATGCAGGCCGGCGTGGTCTTGTCGCAGCCGGTCATCAAGACGACGCCGTCGAGCGGATAGCCGAACAGCAGTTCGACAAGGCCGAGATAGGCAAGGTTGCGGTCGAGTGCGGCGCCGGGCCGCTTTCCCGTTTCTTGGATCGGGTGCACCGGAAACTCGAAGGCGATGCCGCCAGCGGCGCGAATGCCGGCGCGCACGCGATCGGCCAGTTCGATATGGTGCCGGTTACAGGGCGAGAGATCGCTGCCGGTCTGGGCGATGCCGATGATCGGCTTGCCGGCGGTCAGCTCGGCGCGGGTGAGGCCCCAGTTGAGATAGCGCTCGAGATAGAGCGCGGTCATGCCGGGATTTTCCGGATTGTCGAACCAGAGCTGCGAGCGGAGCATCGGGCGCTTCTTAGGACGCTCCTTGGATCCTGGTTTTTTCATCGACGTCTCCCTTGAAACAATCTTGTTTAAGCGGCCCTTTATAGGCGCTTTTTGTCGTGCCGTTGCTGTGAGGGTGGGCCCACGGGCATTCGGGCAGGCGGTCATTCGTTGAGCCGACGCAAGTTGACCGCAATTTGGGACGGCGGGCAACGGGACATTTGTGCACACACGCCAAAGGCCCTAGTATGTTGCAGTGCGGTTTGGCCGCTAACGTCTTGTTCCAGATGGATTCCGGTGCATCGGCTTCATTATTTGCGTAGAGGGCGTCGTGGCTGAAACCGTCCTCGAAATCGTAGCCGCGCACCGGGCAGGCCAAGCGACGCCGGTCGAGACGCTGGCGCGCACCTATGCCCGCATCCGCGCCCACAACGATCCGGCCGTCTTCATAACTTTGCGCGATGAGGCCGATGCCCTGGCCGAGGCCAAGGGGCTTGAAGCGATGGCGCTTGCCGCCAAAGGCGCGACCCATCTGCCGCTCTATGGCGTCCCGGTCGCGGTGAAGGACAATATAGATGTCGCCGGGATGCCGACCACGGCGGCCTGTCCGGCCTTCAGCTACACCCCGGCGCACGATGCTACCGCGGTGGCTCGGCTGCGCGCGGCCGGCGCCATCGTCATCGGCAAGACCAATCTCGACCAGTTCGCCACCGGCCTGGTTGGCGTCCGTTCGCCCTATGGCGTGCCGCGCAACACCTTCGACGCCACGCTAGTCCCTGGCGGCTCGAGTTCCGGTTCCGCGGTTGCGGTGGCCGCCGGCCTGGTGCCGCTGGCGCTCGGCACCGACACCGCCGGCTCCGGCCGGGTGCCGGCCGGCTTCAATAACATTGTCGGCCTCAAGCCCAGCCTCGGCTTGATCTCGACGCACGGCCTGGTGCCGGCCTGCCGCACGCTCGATTGCATTTCCATTTTCGCGCTGACCGTCGACGATGCCTGGGCGGGCTTGTCCGTCGTCGCCGGTCCCGACCGCGCCGACAGCTATTCGCGCAACCGTCCGCTCGGCCAGCCCGGCGCGATGCCGCCGCATATCAAGCTCGGCGTGCCGCTGCCCGGCCAGCGGCTGTTCTTCGGCGACAAGGACTATGAAGCCGGTTATGAGGCTGCGCTGGCGCGGCTGGCGAAGCTCGGCTGCGACATAGTCGAGATCGACATCGAGCCGTTCTACGAGACCGCGCGGCTCTTATATGAAGGGCCTTGGTTGGCCGAGCGCACCATCGTCGCGCAGAAGCTGCTGGCCTCCGACCCCGACGCCATTCATCCGGTGACGCGCGAAATCACCGTCGGCGGCTTGCGCCCGACGGCGATCGACGCCTTTACGGCGTTCTACAAGCTGGAACGGCTGCGCCGCGTCTCCGATTACATCTTTGCGCACCAGATCGACGCGCTGGTGCTGCCGACCGCGCCGACGACTTATACGGTCAAACAGGTGCTGGCCGATCCGATCCAGCTCAACAGCCGGCTCGGCACTTACACCAATTTCGTCAATCTGCTCGATCTCTGCGGCCTCGCATTGCCGGCCTCGTTTACCGGCAGGGGCCTGCCGTTCGGCATAACGTTGCTGGCGCCGGGCGGACAGGATGCGCGGCTCGCGGAAATCGGCCGGGTCTTTCATGCCGACACGCAGCTGCCGCTCGGCGCGATTAAGGAAGCGCAGCCGCCGATTACCGCCGTTACCGCCGTTGCTACCGACGCCGAAATCGCCATCGCCGTGGTCGGCGCGCATCTGTCCGGCCTGCCGTTGAACGGCGAATTGCGCGCGCTTGGCGCCCGTCTGTTAAAGGCCGCCAAGACCGCGCCCGATTACAAGCTCTACGCACTCAACGGCACCGTGCCGCCCAAGCCCGGCCTGCTGCGCATCGACGCCGGTAAGGGCGCGGGCATCGACGTTGAAGTCTGGGCGCTGCCGTCGCAGGCGTTCGGTACTTTCATCGAGGGCGTCGCCGCGCCGTTGTCGATCGGCACCGTCACTTTGGCCGACGGCTGCAGCGTCAAAGGTTTTCTGATGGAGGCCGCTGCTGTTGCCGACGCACGCGACATTTCCAGCTTCGGCGGCTGGCGGGCTTATCTCGCGCAGGAAAAAGCGCCCGCGTGAATCCTAAATCGTCTCGGTATAGTGCTCGTATTCCTCGCGAACGAGAATGATGTGCTCATTCATCGCCGCGGCCGCTACGCCACGCTCGCCGCGCAGAATTGCTTCCACCACCTGGTCATGCTCGACATGCGATTTCGCCAACCGGCCGAGATTGCGAAATTGCGCGCGGCGGAACGGCTGCACCCGTGAACGCGTCGATAGCGTCAGCTCTGCGAGATAGGCGTTGTGCGCGCCGTCATAGATCGCGTTGTGAAACGCCTCGTTGACCTCGTGATATTGCTGTGGGTCGCCGCTCTGAATCAGCACGCGCAGTTTCTCGTGAATGTCCTCCAGCGCGCGACGCTCGCTCACACTCATGCGTTCGGCCGCAAAGCCGGCGCACAGCGCTTCCAGTTCGGCCATCGCCTCGAACATGCCGGCAAGCTGCGCGGCGTCCGGCCGGGCCACCAACGCGGCGCGATGCGCGCGCACTTCAACGAGCCCGCTCGCCGCCAGCAGGCGGATCGCCTCGCGCACCGGTGTGCGCGAGACACTGAAGCGGTTGGCAATACGGGTTTCATCGAGCGGCGCGCCCGGCGCGTAGACGCCGCGCACGATCTCGTCGGCCAGCTGCAGCCGCAGTTCCTCGGAGCGCGTCTTGCGCGGCCACGAAATTTCCTGCTCGGCGTCAGGGGTCGTGAAAGTCATCCGGCGTGGTTCTCGCTCAAACGGGCGGATGCGGAATGGCCGCCAGCAGATCACGCGTATAGGCCGCTTGCGGCGCGTCCATCACCTGTTGGGTGGGGCCCTGCTCGACGATCCTGCCCGTGTTCATCACGATGACACGGTCGCACAGAAGCCGCACCACATTGAGATCGTGCGACACGAAAAGATAGCTCATCCCCAGCGAATCTTTCAAATCCTGCAACAGGTTAAGAACAACGGCCTGAACCGAGACGTCGAGCGCCGCAGTCGGCTCATCCAGGATGATGAGGTCAGGCTTCAGCGCGATGGCGCGGGCAATCCCGACGCGGGCCTTCTGGCCTCCGGATAGCTGATGCGGAAAGCGGTCGAGAAACTGCAGCGGCAGCCCGACCTGCGTCGCCAGTTCCTCGCAACGCGCCCGCACCTCGCCGCGCGAAATATCGCTGAGCCGCAGCAGCGGATCGGCGATGGCGCGCGCCGCGGTGAAGCGCGGATTGAGGCTGTCGGTCGGGTCCTGGAACACCATCTGGATGCGCTTGCGCTGCGGCAATGTCGCAAAGCTGCGCGCCGGAATCGCGCCGATGTCCTCGCCGCCGAAAGTGATGGTGCCGGAGGTCTTGTCGATCAGCCGCATCACCATCATCGAGGTGGTCGATTTGCCGCAGCCGGACTCGCCGACCAGCCCGACGCTTTCGCCGCGCGCGATCTCGAAACTGATGCCGTCGACGGCGCGGAACA
>JAQSCR010000660.1:0-390 GCA_029945495.1 Pseudolabrys sp.
GCAGCAAGGACGAAGACCATTCGCCTTGGCGTTATGGGTGTCGTCGTTCCGTATTACTCGGCGGCTCGCGTCATCGAAGAAATCGGGCTTCTCGATCAATTGTCTGGTGGCCGCTTAGAGATCGGAACGGCGGTCGGTGTTCCCCAGGAACTCGCGAAAGTCGGCCTGAATATGGATCAGGCGCGAACAATATATAACGAAGCCGTCGAAATTCTGGATGCCACGCTCGAAACCGGAATTGCCAATTACGACGGCCAGCATTTCAAGTATGAAAATCTGCGACTTTTGCCGCGGCCGGCTCAGCCGTCTCCTCCGAAGTGGTCCACAGTCGTCAATCCGGACTCCGCACGACGTGCAGCACGTCGCGGGACTAAAATTTGTACAGGCTTC
>JAQSCR010000660.1:400-6483 GCA_029945495.1 Pseudolabrys sp.
TACGGACCAGGTCAAGGACGTTTTTGACGCTTATCTTGCAGAAGCGCGAACAGTAGGACTAGCCGCTGGAGGGGACCATTTGGGGCTGCGCCGGCGGGTCGTCGTCGCTCGGTCGGAAGCAGAGGCGAACGAATTGTCGCACGCTTCTCTTGAGCGGTACAAAGGCTTCACAGCCAACGATTCACGAATGAAGTTTTCACAAGTCCCCGATGCTCCTCGACCAAACGGCGGCTTTTCCGTAAGCGCCGATGAATTTATTTCCGGCACGCCAAAGCAAGTGGCGGATAAAATCATTGAGCAATGTCAGCGAACGGGCGCCCGACACTTTCTGGCTGTACTACACTGGGGCGCGGGGCTCGACGAAGTGAGGTCTGCCCATGAATTGTTTGGGCAAGAAGTTATTCCGATCCTTAAAAAGGCAAATATTTAGTCCGAGTCCTTGCCATGTCCGACATGCTGAACATTTCACCAGACCTTGAAGTGGCCTATGATCAAGCAAAATGGGCCCCTAATATGCAAGAGGTCCTCACGCGCTATCGCGTTTCAAGCGAGGCGATGCGTCGAGCTATGGGCGAACCGGCCCGAATTTCTTACGGATCTAAAGACGAAGAAGGCCTGGACCTCTACCGAGCGGACGAGCAACACGCTCCAGTCGTGATTTTTGTTCATGGCGGGGGATGGCGCGGTGGCACCGCCAAAGAGTATGGCTTTCCAGCCGAGATGCTGCTCGCGGCAGGTATCCATTTTATAGCTTTGGACTTCTCATCAGTTCTCGACACAAAGGGCGATCTCGCCACCTTGGTCGGCCAGATTCGCAGCGCGATCGCGTTGGTCTGGCGCACCTGTAATAGCTTTGGCGGCGACGCGAGGCGATTATATGTGGTTGGTCATTCGTCGGGCGCCCACCTTGCCGCCATGGCTCTTTCAACTCATTGGGCCGCCTATGATCTCCCCGAAAATCCGATCAAAGGCGGCGTTCTCATCAGCGGCATTTACGATTTGGGCCCACTGCGACAGACCTCGCGAAGCAAATATGTCCACATCGATGACCGCATTGAGCATCAATTGAGTCCCATACACCACGTCGCCTCGCTTACATCGCCGCTTCTTCTCTTTGTGGGTTCGTAAGAGTCTCCCGAATTTCAGCGTCAGGCGCAGGACTATGCAAAGGCGGCGGCGCAGGCTGGCAAGCAAATAGAGGTTAGCGCCGGAGAGGCCTATAACCATTTCGAAATTGCGGAAACCCTCGGCAATCCTTACGGCTTTCTCGGACGTCGCCTATTGCGTTTCGTCAATGCTCATACAGCAGGCGATGCACGTTCTTGACTCGCGAACCGCGTTAATCGCTAAAAACGGGCGGCATCGTCAGTCGTTGAGCGTCAGTTCCGACGCTATCTGTTTGAGCATTTCAATAAGCAAAGATCGTTGCTCGCCTGTGAACAAGCGATCCAACTCCCGTTCATGGTTACGCACGTTCGCCTTTAATTCGTTCATAGCCTTGACCCCCTGCGGGGTAATTCGCAGCGCATAACTCCTTCTGTCATGATCTGGCCGGACACGGGTAACTAGCCCCCGGTTGCACATGTCATCCAGGACAGAGGTGAGGCTCGATGTATCTCGGCTTACCGCCCGCGCCAGAGCAACCTGAGTAAGACCCGGGTTCAAATCGATTAAGGCTAAAATGGCAAAGCGCCAGGCCAACGTACCTGTGTCCGCCACGCTTCGGAGATAAGCTCGCACGGACGCCTCTTGGGCGATTCGCAAATTGAACCCAATGGTCCCACCGAGCCATCCAAGCTTCACTTCCGGGGGCTGGGCGACTGCTTCTTTAACGACATCTCGCCGGCGAATTCTTCGCATTTTAGCCTGCATGAGCCCCTCGAACAAAATATCCAGCGAAATAGATTTCCAAAACTGTTTGGGGTCAAGCTATTTAGTAACCCACGATCGACGCGGCGTGAAGCGATACGGCGTCATTGCAACGCCGATGAACGCAGACGATTTGATCTGCAAGTCCATCGCTCAATGGAAGCGACCAGGATCCATTGCCGAACCATCGACAAAAGGCGCGTCGCCGGACATCAGCTCGGCCAGCAAACGCCCCGTCGCAGGGCCAAGCGTGAACCCCTGATGGCCATGGCCGAAATGCAGCCATAGGCCTTTATGTTTGGCCGCCGCCCCGACGACCGGCAGCATGTCCGGCATGCACGGCCGTGTGCCGACCCAAGGCCGGTTCTCGACCGGCGCGCCGAGATCCAAAAGGGTGCGCGCGGCTTTCTCCGCTTCGCGCAACTGCGCCGGCATCAAAGGCGGCTCATCGCCGATCAGGTCCGCGCCCGTCGTGATCCGCACGCCCGATACCATCGGCGCCATGACATAGCCGAAAGCGTCATCCATCAGCGGCAAGTCAAGCACCTTCGGCGCGCGGTAATGCATGTGATAGCCGCGTTTACGCACCATCGGAAACCGATAGCCAAAACGCCGCAGCGGTGGCGGCGACCACGGACCCAGCGCGACGACAACATGCTCAGCCTCTAACGGGCCACCGTCAGTCGTCACACGCCAACCGCCAGCCGGCGTCTGCGCCAGACTATCGGCGTCGCCGGCTGCGAATGTGCCGCCCAACCGAACGAACAGATCGCCATAGGCGGCGGCCAGACCGCCAGGATCGCGGACGGTCCAAGGCGCCAGCCAATGAATCGCGCCAACCCCGGTTTCGATCAATGCCGGCTCGGCCTTGCCAAGCTCCGCCGGCGAAAGCGCCTTGAAGGTCACGCCATATTCCGCGGCCAGCCGTTCCGCCGTCGCCAAAGTCGTGTCCATCGCGGCCTGGGAGCGAAGCAGGACGCGAAAGCCATCGCGGCGGATGAGATGGTCAGCCGTCGTCTGCGCGATCAGCTTTTGGTGCTCCGCCGTCGCCACTGCGATGATCTTGGAATAAGAAGCGGCAATACGCCGATAACGTTTCGGCGCGGAATTCCACCAGTATTGCACAAGGGCGCTGACATGCTGCGGCAACGCGACGGGAGCGTAGTGCACCTTATTGGTCGTGCCGAGCGCAATCGCCAGAAGCGACGCGAAATCGCGCGGCATCGCATAGGGTTCTACGGCTTCGCTCTGGATAATACCGGCATTGCCGAAGCTGGTTTCCTGGCCGACACCCTTCCGGTCGACGAGGACAACGTTCCACCCCCGCATTTGCAATTGCAGCGCGGCGGACACACCCGCCATGCCAGCGCCAAGAACGATCGCATGCGACGCAGAACTCATCGAAGTCTATCCTTACTCTCGATTCAGTGAACGAATTTCGGCCGCCATCAGGCAGCACGTCCGATTCGTTCGGCCATCGCAACACAAAGTGACTGAAATCCGGTAGCCTTTGGCCGAACGGATTTTATCGCCAAGCTTCTATACGGTGTGGAAAATTCGATTAACCGGCAACAATTGCGGCTGGACTCGCAACCAAAACCCCTCCCCGCCGTTATCGCCCTTGGAATTGAGCGGCGCGGCGGCATCCGGATGGGGAGCCGCGAGCGCCCGCGTTCCATTTCAGGGGTGTTTTCGTGGATAGTCACCCGGTTGCCAAGGACGCGAAGCAGCGGGCGGAATTGACCGCCGACGAGCCTGCCACCGCCGCTTATGATCCGGGGAATTGGTCGACCGCTTCGCAAGTCGCGATCTGCGGCATTTTCCTCATTGTCTTTATTGCCGCGCTCGAACTGGCGCGGCCGCTGCTGCTGCCCGCGACCTGCGCCTTCGTCATCGGGCTGATGCTCGGGCCGTTGCAGGCGCGCGCCAAGATCGCCGGCCTGCCGCCGCTGGTGACGGCGATCACGCTGTGGCTGCTCGTCGTCATCATCTTCTACGGCATGATCGCGCTCCTGGCATCACCGGCACTCGACTGGATCGGCAAGGCGCCCGAAATCGGCGCCACCATCAAGGAGAAACTCCATTTCCTGAACCGGCCGCTGCAGGCGATGCAGGACCTGCGCAACGCCATCCTGCCCGACAGCGAAAAAACCGGTCTGGGCATCGACATCGTCAACTTCGTCACGCCCGCGCTGACCTTCGTGACGCCGGCGATCGGCCAGATCATGATTTTCTTCGGTACGTTGTTCTTCTTCCTGCTCGGCCGCGCCCGCCTGCGCAGCGCCCTCGTCTCGCAGTTCGACGACAAGGAACGCCGCCTGCGCGCGCTCAAGATCATGAACGCGATGGAGCACAGTCTGACCGGCTATCTCAGCGTCGTCGCGGTGATCAACCTTGCTGTCGGCGTGGCGGCCTTCATCATCGCCTTTGCGGTCGGCCTGCCGAGCCCGGTCGCCTGGGGTGTGCTCGCCTTTCTGCTGAATTTCATTCCCTATATCGGCGCGCTGATCATGCAGGTGGTGCTGCTCGCCGTCGGCCTGGTCACCTTCCCGACCTTGGCGCATGCGCTGATCGCGCCGCTGGCTTACCTCGCCTTCACCACGCTGGAAGGACACTTCATCACGCCGAGCATCATGGGGCGGCAACTGACGCTGATGCCGCTCACCGTGTTCCTGTCGCTGATCTTCTGGACCTGGCTGTGGGGCCCGGTTGGCGCGTTTCTCGCGGTGCCGCTGCTGATCGTCGCCATGGTCGCGCTCCAGCACATCTTTCCCTCGGACGATCCCGATCTGCCCGGTTAGGGCCGGCATGGAACTCATGGAACTATTGCAGCGCACCCGCGTTATTCCGGAACAATCGTCATTTCTTCAATTTCGAGGGGAATCATGAGCACGCGTAGCAAAGTAGCTTCTTCGACCGCCGATGAAATCGCCGCCATTCAAGAGCTGATGTCCGATCTTGAAAAGCGCCTGCAGCGCCTCGGCGGCCAGGCCAAGCGCGAAGTTTCCGGCGGCACCGGCGAGATTTCCGATTTCGTCAATGATGCTCTCTCCGGCATCATGGAACGCGTGCGCGACGGCGCGCATAGCGTGTCCGACACGGTCACCGACAAGGCGACGAATATCGGCGGCGACGCGATCAAGAAAGTCGTCAGCGAAGTCGAACACCGTCCGCTGACCATGCTGGCGATCGCCGCCGGCGTCGGCTTCCTGTACGGCATGAGCCGGCGTTCATAGCCGAAGGCTGAAAGGCCAAGGAAAAGGCAAAGGACATGCAGCTCAACGACCTTGCCAGCGGCACGTTCAACCAGTTGTTCGGACGCCTGCTGCGTCGCGCCCTCGGCGCGGTGCTGCTGGCGGCATTCGCCATCGCGGCGATCTTCTACGCCAACGGCGCCGGCACCCTGGCGCTCACCGAACGCTACGGCGCGCTCAACGCCTACATGATCATGGCGGCGATCTATGCGGTCTTCGCGCTGATCGTGTTCGTGGTGCTATGGGCCAACCGCCCGCGGCCCGTCATCACCGACAGGCCGGAAGGCGCCCTCGCTAGCCCACGCAACATGCAGATCGCGATGCTGATCGAAGCGGCGGCGCTCGGCTATTCGATGGCGCGCAAGAGCGGCTCGCGCATTCCCTGACCGTTATAATGTCTAGGGCTTGCGCGCCGCTGGCTCGCGCGTGAGATTCTTCGCCTTCAGCTCGTCGAGATAGTCCTGCCACCAGGCGGCGTAGTTGCGGCCGAGCTCGAGCAGATAATCCCAGCCAAAAATCCCGGTCGAGTGCATGTCGTCGAACACCAGCCGCACGGCGTAATTGCCGACCGGCAGCACTTCGATGATGCCGACATTGATCTTGCCGGGCACCGTCTTGCGCTCGGCCGGCGAATGACCCTGCACTTCTGCGCTCGGGCTTTTGATGCGCAGATATTCGGCCGGCAGGTCGAAGTGGCCGGCGCCTTCGAAGGAAACGGTCAGCGTCTTGCGATCCTTGTGCAGGCGCAATTCGGTCGGCCAGGCTTGCGTGTTGTTGGCGGTCATGGGTGCGTTGTATCGCGGCCAATGCGAAACGCCAAATGCCGAAATGCCAGTTGCGGCGGGATCAGACGAACCGTACCCGGCCGGCGACGCCGAGATCGTAGCCGCCCATTTCGCGCGCGCGTGTCGCCAGTTCATCCGTATGCAGGAATTTCAGCAACGCCTGCAACGGCGGGCT
>JAQSCR010000661.1 GCA_029945495.1 Pseudolabrys sp.
GCCTTCGCCAAGATCGGCCTGGTGCCGGATTCCGGCGGCACCTGGTTTCTGCCACGCCTGGTCGGCGCCGCGCGGGCGCGCGCGCTGTCGCTTCTCGCCGAGCCGTTGCCGGCCGAGACAGCGGAACAATGGGGCCTGATCTGGAAGGCGGTCGACGACGACAAGCTTCTCACAGAGGCGGAAAAGATGTGCGCGCAATTCGCCGCCGGCCCGACCTTCGGCCTGGCGCAGATCAAGCGTGCGCTCGACGCCTCCGAGACCAACGACCTCGGCACGCAGCTCGAGCTCGAGCGCGACCTGCAGCGCAAGGCCGGGTTCTCGCCGGATTACGCCGAGGGCGTGCGGGCTTTCATGGACAAGCGCGCGCCGGTCTTCACCGGCAAGGGGGACTAAGTGAACGCCGACGAATTGGCACAAGCCTGCGCGAAGGCGATGTGGGCGGACGACGAAGCCAGCCGCGGGCTCGGCATCGAGCTGATCTCGGTCGGCCCCGGCCGCTCGGAAGTGGCGTTGACCGTAGCCAAGCGCCACGTCAACGGCCATAACATCTGCCACGGCGGCTTCATCTTTACGCTGTCCGATTCCGCCTTCGCATTTGCCTGCAACACTTACAACCAGCGCACCGTCGCCCAGCACTGCGCCATCACCTTTCTGGTCGCCGGCAAACTGGGCGACCGACTGACGGCACGCGCGGCCGAGCGCCACCGCGCCGGGCGCTCCGGCATCTACGACATCACGGTCACGCGGCAGGACGGCACGGTCGTTGCCGAATTCCGCGGTCATTCACGTACCATCGAAGGCGAACTCGTGCCCGGCCTCGCGGCCGGCTGAGCAGGGAAGGCGGCCAACATGCTCGACAAGTCCTACCGGCCCTATGGCCTCGATCCTATCGAGACCGCATCGCGCGACGAGATTGCCGCGCTGCAGACGCAGCGGCTGAAATGGTCGCTCAAGCACGCCTATGACAATGTCGTCGCCTATCGCCGCAAATTCGACGACGCCGGCGTGCATCCGGACGACTTCAGGACATTGGGCGATCTCGCTAAATTTCCGTTCACTGCCAAACAGGATCTGCGCGACAATTATCCCTTCGGCATGTTCGCGGTCGCTCAGGACAAGATCGCGCGCATCCATGCCTCGTCCGGGACGACCGGCAAGCCGACCGTCGTCGGCTATACGCAAAAGGACATCGATACCTGGGCCGACATGATGGCGCGCTCGATCCGCGCCTCCGGCGGACGCCCAGGCATGAAAGTGCACATTTCCTACGGTTACGGCCTGTTTACCGGCGGCTTGGGCGCGCATTACGGCGCCGAACGGCTCGGCTGCACCGTCATCCCGGTGTCGGGGGGCATGACCGAGCGTCAGGTTTCGCTCATCACCGATTTCCAGCCCGACATCATCATGGTCACGCCGTCCTACATGCTGGCGATCCTCGACGAATTCCGCGCCAAGCAGATCGACCCGCGCGGCTGCTCGCTCAAGATCGGCATTTTCGGCGCCGAGCCCTGGACCAATTCGATGCGCGCCGAAATCGAAAAGGCCTTCGACATGGACGCGGTCGATATCTACGGCCTGTCGGAAGTGATGGGGCCGGGCGTCGCCAATGAATGCGTCGAGACCAAGGACGGGCTGCACATCTGGGAAGATCATTTCTACCCGGAGGTGATCGATCCCGAGACCGGCAAGGTGCTGCCGGATGGCGAACGCGGCGAACTGGTGTTCACGTCGCTGAGCAAGGAGGCGATGCCGGTGATCCGCTATCGCACCCGCGACCTGACGCGGCTTCTGCCCGGCACGGCCCGCAGCATGCGGCGGATGGAAAAGGTCACCGGGCGTTCCGACGACATGATGATCGTGCGCGGTGTCAACGTGTTCCCGACCCAGATCGAGGAACAGCTGCTGCGCTGCGACGGCCTGAGCCCGCATTTCCTGATCGAGCTTAACCGCGAGCAGCGGCTCGACGTCGTGCGCCTGCATGTCGAAGCGCGCGCCGATTACGCCGACGAGGCCTCGCGCGCCGCGCAGGCCGCGTTGCTCGCGGCCCATATTCGCAACGTCGTCGGCATCGGCGTCGACATCGTCGTCGCCGATCCGGGCGGCATCGAGCGGTCCGGCGGCAAGGCCCGTCGCATCATCGACAAGCGGCCGAAGGAATAGCGCATGATCCCGAAAAGTGGACACCGGTTTTCGGTCAAGATCATGCGCAATGGAGAAAGACTCTGATGGCGCGCCCACGCTCGGCCGATTACGACGGCAAACGGCTGGCGATCCTCGATCGCTCGGCCGCCGTCTTCGCCAAACACGGCTACGACCGCGCCTCGATGGCGCAGGTGGCCAAGGCCTGCAAAGTCTCCAAGGCGCTGCTGTATCATTACTACGTCAACAAGGCGGAACTGCTGTTCGACATCCTGCAGGCGCATCTTCAGGAATTGCTCGACGCGGTCGCCGCGGTGAGCCGCACGTTGCCGCCGCGCCAGCGCCTGCGCGGCTTGGTCGGCGCCTTGCTTGAGGTTTATCGCGACGCCGACGACGAGCATAAGATTCAGCTTAACGAGCTCGGCAAGCTGCCGGCCAAGCGCAAGAACCTGCTCACCGACATGGAGCGCGATCTAGTGCGCGAATTCGCCGACGCGATCGCCGCGGTCAATCCGGCCATCGGTGCCGACAAGTTGCTGCTCAAGCCGGTAACGATGTCGCTGTTCGGCATGATCAATTGGCAGTTCATGTGGTTTCGCGATGGCAAGCCGCTGACGCGCGAGGATTACGCCGATCTGGTCACAACGCTGGTGGTCGAAGGCGCCGCAGCGTTGACGTCGGCGCAATCGCCGTCGAAGCGCGCGTCGCGCGGGTGATCGTCATTCCGGGGCGCTCGCGAAGCGAGCGAACCCGGAATCCAGACGTGAGTACAGAGAATCTTTCTGGATTCCGGGTTCGCGCTTTCAGCGCGCCCCGGAATGACGGCTGATTCACACCTGATCGTAATCGAGTGCGACCTTGGGCGTGACCGGATGCGCCTGACAGGTCAGCACGTAGCCGGCCTCCAGCTCCCACGGCTCCAGCGAATAATTAGTGTCCATCGTGACGGCGCCATCGGTGACCTTGGCGCGGCAGGTGCAACACATGCCCCCCCGACATGAATAGGGCATTTCCAGCCCAGCGCGTAAGCCCGCATCGACGATGGTTTCGCCGGAACGGACCGGAATCGAGTGCCGGGCGCCGTTGAGCATGATTTCGGCGGTCGATTCGCGTCCATCCGCGGCAATCGCACCGGCCGCGCGCGTCTCGATTGGCATGCCGTCGGTCGAGAAGTATTCAACATGAACACGTCCGGGGGCGACGCCAGCTTGCGCCAGCGCCATCTTGCCGCTTTCGACCAGCCCGCCCGGCCCGCACAGGAAGGCGTGGTCGATGGCGCCCTGCGGCAGCGTGCGCAGCAGCGCGGCTATCTTGCCGGTATCGATGCGGCCGTCGAGCATGGCGATTTCCTGCGGCTCGCGCGACAGCACGTGATGGATTGTCAGCCGGTCGAGGAACCGATCCTTCAGGTCCTCGAGCGCTTCGCGGAAGATGATGCTCTGCGTCGTCCGGTTGCCGTAGATCAGGACGACGCGGCTCTTCTTCTCGTGCGTCAGAATGGTGCGCAGCATCGACATCAGCGGCGTAATGCCGGAGCCGGCGGCGATCGCGACATACGTGCGCGCGGCGTCGGGATCGAGCGCGACGCCGAAACGGCCCTGCGGCGTCATCACGTCGATCTCGTCGCCGACCTTGATCGAACTATTGGCAAGCGTCGAGAATACGCCGCCGTCGACCTTCTTCACCGCCACGCGCAATTCGCCGTCATCCGGCGACACGCAGATCGAATAGGAGCGCCGCACCTCGGCGCCGTCGATCTTCGTGCGCATAGTGACGTGCTGGCCCGGCGAGAAGCGATAGGCCTCGGCCAGCTCGCGCGGCACCGCAAACGCAATCGACACCGCTTCCGGCGTCTCGCGGCGGACATCGGCAATCTTCAAGCGATGGAATTCGACAGCCATGGCGTCCTCAGATGCATTTGAAATAGTCGAACGGCTCGGCGCAGGCCTTGCAGCGCCACAGCGCCTTGCAGGCGGTCGAGCCGAATTCGGAGATGCGCGCCGTCTCAGTCGAGCCGCAATGCGGGCAGGCGACCTGGTCCTCGCCGAACAAAGCGCGGCGCCCGGCCTTCGCCACCGGCGGCGCGATGCCGTATTCGCGCAGCTTGGCCTTGCCGGCTTCCGTCATCCAGTCGGTGGTCCAGGCCGGCGACAGCACAGTCGTGACCTTGGGCTTGGCGAAACCGGCGTTCTCGAGCGCGACTTCGATCTCGAGCGCGATCATGTTCATCGCCGGGCAGCCGGAATAGGTCGGCGTGATGATCGCCTCGACGACGCCGTTTTCTATCCTGATGTCGCGCAGCACGCCGAGATCGGCGATGCTGAGCACCGGAATTTCCGGATCGCAAACGCTCGCCGCCACGGCCCAGGCGCGCTCGCGCAGCGCCGGATCGGCAGTGGTGGTCGCCATCGCGCTCACCAGCTTGCGCCCGGATAGGCGCGCGGCACGAATTGCAGTTCGGCGAGGATGTGGCCGAGATGCTCGCTGTGGCGGCCGACGCGTCCGCCGCTCTGCATGTAGCCGTCGCGCGGGCGCTCAAGCGTCGCCTCGTTCAGAACGTGATCGAGCGTCTTGTCCCAGGTCGCGCGCAATGAAGCCGGATCGATCGCGACGCCGGCTTCGATCAGCGCGCGCTCGATCCTGTCAGTCTCGAACATCTCGGCGGAGTAGGGCCACAACTCGTCGAGCGCATCTTGCGCGCGGCGGTGGCTTTCCTCGGTGCCGTCGCCGAGCCGGATGATCCATTCGGCGCTGTGGCGCAGATGATAGGCCATTTCCTTGACCGCCTTGGCGGCGATGGCGGCGAGCATTGCGTCCTTGGAACGCGCCAGCGCCTCGAAATACGGATGCGCGAAGGCGGCATAGAGGAGTTGCCGCACCATGGTGGCGGCGAAATCGCCGTTCGGCTGCTCGACCAGCAGGATGTTGCGGTAGTCGGGAGCGTCGCGCAGATAGGCCAGCGCATCCTCGTCGCGGCCTTTGCCCTCGATCTCGCCGGCATAGCTGTACAGCGAGCGCGCCTGGCCGATCAGGTCGAGACCCATATTGCCGAAGGCGAGATCTTCCTCGATTACCGGCGAATGCCCGACCCATTCGGACAGCCGATGGCCGAGCACCAGCGCGGTGTCGGCCAGCCGCAGCGTATATTGGAGCAAGGGTGTTTCGGTCATGGTCACATATGCCCGACTTCGTCTGGGATCTCGTAGAAGGTCGGATGCCGGTAGATCTTCGATGCGGTCGGCTCGAACATCATGTCCTTGTCGGCCGGATCGGAAGCGGTGATCGAAGCCGATGGCACCACCCACACCGACAGGCCTTCGCCGCGCCGGGTGTAAGTGTCGCGCGCGGCGTGCAGCGCCATAGTGGCGTCGACCGCATGCACGCTGCCGACATGGCGATGCGCCAGTCCGTTGCGCGTGCGGATGAAGACTTCCCACAAAGGCCAGTTCTGGTCGCTCATGACGTGTTTCCTTTCAGCGTATTCTTTTTTGTAATTCTATTCGGCCGCGATCGGCATGGCGGCGGCGCGCTGCCGGCGCTTCTTCGCAAAAGCGGTCGCCGCTTCGCGCACCCAGGCATTGTCGGCGTGCTTGGCGCGCATCTGCTTCATGCGCTGCCGGTTGCACGGGCCGTCGCCGGCGACGACGCGCTTGAATTCGGCCCAGTCGATGTCGCCGTAGTTCCAGTGCTGCGTGCCTGCGTCGAACGTCAGCGCCGGGTCGGGAAACGTCAGGCCGAGGAAATGGCCCTGCGGCACGGTGGCGTCGACGAATTTCTGCCGCAGCTCGTCATTGGTGAAGCGCTTGATCTTCCAGCGCATCGCGCTTTCGGTGTGTTGGCTGTCCTTGTCCGGCGGACCGAACATCATCAGCACCGGCCACCACCAGCGGTCGAGCGCTTCCTGCGCCATTGCTTTCTGCGCCGGCGTGCCTTTGCACAGCGCGATCATGATCTCGTAGCCCTGGCGCTGATGGAAACTTTCTTCCTTGCAGACGCGCACCATGGCGCGCGCATAGGGTCCGTAGCTGCAACGGCAGAGCGGAATCTGGTTCATGATGGCGGCGCCGTCGACCAGCCAGCCGATGATGCCGATATCGGCCCAGGTCAATGTCGGATAATTGAAAATCGAGGAATATTTGGCGGCGCCGGAGAGCAGTTGCTCTTCCATCTGCTCGCGCGAGGTGCCGAGCGTCTCGGCGGCGGCGTAGAGATAGGCGCCGTGGCCGCCTTCGTCCTGCACCTTGGCGAGCAGCGCGGCCTTGCGCTTCAACGAAGGGGCGCGCGTGATCCAGTTGCCCTCCGG
>JAQSCR010000662.1 GCA_029945495.1 Pseudolabrys sp.
GCTCTCGCCGGTGCCTTCGACGTTGAACGCGATATTGCCCTTGCCGGCGAGCCGGTGCAGCCCGAACAGCTGGCCGAGGCAGCTTTCCAGTTCGACATCGATGAACTGCATCTGCGATTTGAGATCGATGCCGGCTTCGAAATTGGACAGCGCCAGCGATCCCTTGATGATGCCGCCATAGGCCTGCGCCTCGCCGACGGTTACCGCCAGATGGCCGGCCCGCAAGTTGGCGCCGATGGCGGTGCGGCCAAGCCTGGCATTCGACAAGATGACCTTGGCGGCGGACAGGCGAAGGTCGAAGTCGATGCCGGCAAGTCCATCCGGCGTGATACGCGTGCTGCTCCATGCGCGCTGATTGCTGGTGAGCAGGCGGACGGTGGAGACGTAAGGCGAAAGGTCGAGCGTATCGGCGGCGAGCGTGCCTTGCAGCGTCTGTCTTCCGTCGGTGGCGAAAGTGAGCACGCCTTCGGCGCTGTTGCCGTCGAGTTCGACGTTGACGTTCGACAGGCCGATGGTGCCGCCGACCACATTGGTTTGCGCCTTGATGGCGAAACGGCCGAAGCCGCCGCCGGGCAGCGGATTTTGTCCGGCCCAGACCAGGGCCGCCCGCAGCGAGGCGGCGTCGGCGGCGAGCGTGCCTTCGACCTTGAGCGTCGGCTGGACGCTGAACGAGCCTTCGAACGCCGCCTTCATCGGCGCGCCCGCGACCCGCAGCTTCACGCCGGTGCGGTTGCCGGCGAGGGCCGCCGGAAAATCGGCCAACGACACGCTGGCGTCGACCGGCTCGTTGCGCCACATGAAATGTCCGGTGGCGCCGAAGCTTTTAGAGATCGACGGCCAGGCCAGCGAAAAATCCACGTCGCTCAGCGTCTCGACGGTCTTGCTGTCATGGTTGCGCAGGATGACGGTGCCGTTTTCGATCCGCATTTCGGAGAATGCCGCCACTGGTCGAGTCTCGTTCGGATTCTTGCGGCGCGCCAGTGCGGCGAGCAGCGGCGACCAGTTCGACTTGCCCTCGGCTTCGAGGTCGATGGCGATGGTCGGGCGTTCGAGCGAGACGTCGGCGATTTCGACGCGGCCGATCAGCAGCGGAAAGAAGCGCAAGCGCGCGGTCAGCCGTTCGGCTGTCAGGGCCGGGCGCGCGGCGTCGCCCAGAACGACGTCGGCGAAGCTGACGCTGCCTTTGGGAAACAGCGATACGGTCGCCTTGCCGCCCAGGATCGGCTCGAGCCCGGTGGCCGCGCGGATGCCGTTTAAGACCTCGCCACGCACCGTGTCGGGCGAGATCAGATAGCCCGCGGTCGTGAGCACGCCAGTGGCGACCGCGACCACGGCGAACAGCACAAAACCCAAGCGTCGGAGGCCAGCGGAGGCTGTCAAAGTCGGTACTTCCGGGAATTACGGTAGCAGCACCATAGGACTATACCATCGGCGCCATTCTCGCCAACCTGGGCGGCCTCTGTGACCCTTTCATGGCCGGAAACATGGCGTAAACGTGCGTCTAGCGGATGCGATGGTCCGCCGGCGTGGCGTCGGCGATTTCGGCGATCATTTTCTTGATGATCGCCTCACCGAACGAATGGAAGTCCTTCGCCTCCAGCACGAAGCTGCCCGGCCCGCCGGTGACGTTGTCGCGGTAGTACTTCGCCAGGCCGCCAGGCGGATTGGTGTGCTCCGGATTCCAAGGCATCGGCGTGTCGGAGAGGATCACCAGGCCGTTGATGGCGATGCCCAGCCGCAGCGCGTCGTCGCGCGCCTGCGTGACGTCGCGTCCCGCATTGTTGGTGCCGTCGCCCGATACGTCGATGGTCTGCCGCTCGGCCGAAAACGGCGCGCGGGCAATCTGCGCCACCGCGGCCTCGATGCCGCCGCTGATCGAGGTCCGGTCGGCGAAGGCGCGCGGCAATTCCAGCAACTGATCGCCAAAGGCCTGCGCCGCCTTCGGCCCGTCAATCGCCGTCCAGTCGATCACGACCTTTTGGTTGCCATTGCCCGACCATTCCATGAACAGCACGGCGATGCGCCCGTTGCGCCCGGAGCGGATGGCCTCTAACACGCGGCCGTTGGAAATCGCGGCGGCATAGCCCTCACGTTGCAGTTTGAATTTGGCGCTGTCGACGCTGCGCGACACGTCGGCCGCCAACACCAGCAATAGATCGACTTTTTCGGCCGCGCGCGCCGGCGGCACCAAGGCCGCGGCAAATAGCGCGACGAGAATGACGGCACACCGCAAATGTCGGCGCATGGCAACCTCTCTCGGGCAGAGAGCTTAGCCGATCTAGCTTATTGCGCCAGTACGCGCGTCGCCGGGAACGCCACTTCCACCAAGGTTCCGTCGTCGGGCTGGCTGGTGATGCGGAAGCGGGCGTGGTTCGCCTCGGCCAGCGCCTTGGTGATCGGCAGGCCGAGGCCGGTGCCGCTCGATCCCCAGCGCGATGCCGTCGCCAGCTGGCGGAACGGCTCGAGCGCGGTCTGCAATTCATTCTCGCTCATGCCGACGCCGGTGTCGCGCACGCGCAGCACCGCTTCGTTGTCGTCGTTGAGCGCGGTCGAGACGATCATCTGGCCGCCGGCGCCGGTGAACTTGATCGAGTTCGACAATAGGTTGAGCACGATCTGACGCACCGAACGGGCGTCGGCCACGATCGGCGGCAGGTTCAGCGGCAGCGAGGTGCGGATGATGACGCGTTCGCGGTTGGCCTGCTGCTGCATCATCGCCACGCATTGCTGCACGATGTCGTTGAGATTGACGCTGACGAAACTCAGATCGAGCTTGCCGGCTTCGATCTTCGACAGATCGAGCAAATCGTTAAGCAGCGAGATCAGGTGGCCGCCGGACGTATGGATGTCCTTGAGATATTGCTTGTAGCGCTCGTTGCCGATGGCGCCGAAACGCTCGTCCATCATCACTTCCGAGAAGCCGATGATGGCGTTGAGCGGCGTGCGGATTTCGTGGCTGATCTTGGCGAGGAATTCGGATTTGGCGGTCGAGGCGCGCTCGGCCTGCTGACGGGCATTGATCAGTTCTTCCTCGGTGCGCTTCCAGGCGGTGATGTCGCGCAGCACCGCGCAGAATTTATCGCCGCCCTCGATCCGCCCCATGGTGATGTAGAGCGGCACCAGCCCGCCCTGACGGACGCGGCCGATGACCTCACGCCCGGCATCGAGCAGCCGCTCGCCGCCGCTCGCCAGCCGGTCGAGATAATCGAGCGCGAAGCGCCGGCTCTCGGCGGCGAACAATTCGCCGAAGCTCAATTCGGTGAAATCGGCGGCGTCGTAACCGAACAAAGCCTGCGCGCTGCGATTGGCCGACATCACGCGCCCGGCGCGATCGAGCACCAGCACGCCGTCGGTGGCGGTGTCGAGGATGGCGCGCAGTTCGTGATTTTCGTCCGAGGCGCGGCGCAGCGTATTTTCCGTCGTCTTGATGCTGTCATCGGACACGCCCTGCGTATTGATCATCAGGACGAGCGCATTTTCCTGGCTCCACGGCACGCTGAACAGACGGCCCTGCACCGGCTTTTGCGAGCCGTTGACGGTGGCGATGGTCAGCGTCTTACCGGAGTCCTTGCCGGAGTCCTTGCCGGAATCCTTGGCGCCGTCATTGTCCGGCGCCGGACCGGGCTCGATGAACAGCGCGTCCAGCCCGCCGGCTTCGGTCAGCAGTTGCAAATTCGCGTAGCCGGTCCAGTCGAGGAAGGCGCGGTTGGCGTAGATCAGATGGTTGAGGCGATAGACCAGAACGCCGATCGGCAGCCGGTCGAGCACCGGCCGGGCGTCGGGCGGCGTCTCGGCGGTGGTGCCGGCGGCGCGCGTTTGCTTAGGCGGCTCGGCTGATGCAACTGGCGCGAACGTCTCGCCGCCGAAATCGTCGGATGTGTCGGCCCCGGTATGCTTCGGCGGCGCGCCCTTCAGCCGCGCATTGAGTTCGCGCGCCAGTTCCTCGAACGCGCTGTGCTCGCCGGGGCTGAGTGTCGGCGAAGGCTCGAGCTTTTGTTCGGGTTTGGCTTCCGGCTTGGCTTCGACCTTGGGCTCTGGTGGCGCCGGCTGGCGGAAAGCCAACACATTGTCCGGCGCGGCGCTGTCGACTTTAACTGGCGCGACAGGCGGGCGTGGCGCCGGCGCGGCTGCGTTCGCGTCACGGCAGACGCCGAAGCCGCGATAGCCGCAGAATTGGCGGTCGCGATCGAACACCGGCAGTCCCGACAATTCGATGGCGACGCGGTCGCTCAAACTGTCGACCGGAAAATGCACGACGAGGCCGCTCCAGGTGTCGCGCGAGGCGAGCGCACGGGTGACGGTGCCGTCGGTGTCGAGCTTGAGTAGATCGACGACTTCCGGCCAGGTGCGATTGAGCACCGAGGCGTTTTCCGGCCCGATCACCTGGGCGAAATTCTCGATGCCGCCGGTCATGTGCGTGGCAGCGTCCATCTGCCAGACGAAGCGGTACGGCACGCGGCGCCCGCTGTCGCCCGGCTGGGCGCGGTGCGAAACCACGGAGGCGGCAATCGCGGCGGCGGCGTCGCTGGCGCGGGTGCCGGCGTGCGAGGCGACCGGCGGCGGCGTCAACGTCAACAACAGCGCGACGGTCGTGCCGGCGCCGATCCGCAGCATGACGGCGCGGCCTGCACCCGTGTCGCCTTCGGCCTGGCCATTGAGGCTGGCTTCGCGCGCCAGCCTGTCGGCGCCGAGTTCGATCAGATCGTGCTTGCCGCCGAGCCGTTCGCGCGCGGCCGGCGTCGCGTCGATCAGTTCGCCATCGGCGCTGAAGATCGCCGCCGCTCTGTCGAGGTCGCTGAGCAGACGGCGGGCGCGTTCAGCCAGGCTGAGATCCTTGCCGGCGCGTTCGGTCGCGACCACCAGGATGGCGTCGCTGTTGTCGGCCAACATGATCCGCGAACACAGGCAAATCAACGTGCCGCCAATGCCGGCGCCGAAACCGCGCAGCCGCTCCAGCCGCGCCACGCCGCCAGCCGGCAAGGTGCCGGCTAGACGCGCGATCTGCGCGGCGCCTGGATGCGTCGTGATGAACACGCGCTGTGCCAGCGCCGCCGCCGACCCCGCATCGAAGATCGCAGCCGCAGTCGGATTGGCCCAGAGAATGCGCTGCGCGTCGGCGCGCCACAGCCAGACCGGCGACGGATTCAGAGCGTGGTCGGCAAAACGCCGATCGTGCAGCCAGCCCATCTGCAGTTCGATGTCACTCATCGCCCAAAGTCGGCCCAAGGTCAGCGTAAGCCGCACGCGGATTTACAGCTAATAAACCATTAATACGGCTGCTTGGGGCTTTGAGTCCACGCTGCGGCGGGTATCCGGGCCCGCCAAGCGGCGATATCCTTAATGGCTGAGACTGATGGCTGGCGCGACCGGGTCGCCGTCATACATACTCCGCAAAACTTGTTTATGGATCGAACCGGGATCGCCGGTATTGACCTGCCAGGAGGTTGCGATGGTGAAAGACATGAAATTCGAAGTTCCCGCTGAAATGCGCGAATTGGCGGAAAAGAGCGTCGCCCAAGCAAAGCAGGCTTTTGACGGTTTCATTGCCGCCACCCAGCACGCCGTCGACACTGCCGAAAACCAGGTTAAGTCCATGCAGACCGGCGCCAAGGGCGCGGGCGAGCTGGCGATGCGCTTTGCCGAGCGCAATGTCGCGGCCTCGTTCGAATTCGCCCAGAAGCTGCTGCATGCCAGGGATGCGCAGGAAGTGACCGCGCTGCAGGCTGAGTACGTCAAGAGCCAGCTGGCCGCGCTGACCGAGCAGGCCAAGGAATTGAGCCAACAGGCCACGAAAATGTCCGCCAAGGCCTAACCGGCCGGCAATTCCGCTGATTTTGAGGGTTCCGTGGCTATTTCAGCCGGCGGAGCTGATGAATTGCCAAAATGGTGCGATGCAATATTTTTGTTGCAATGCACCAAAAATCCACTATATTTATTTTATTGCTCCAGCCGGGAATTGGCCGGGAGCACGTCGATCAGGTGCGAGCCGATATCCAGAGGGCGGCGGCTCGCTTTCAAATGGAAACCGTCCTCACAAAAAGGATAATTCCCATGGCCGAAATCCAGTCAGCCCCCGCGAAATCCAAGCCGAAGCCGGTCGCCGCTCTCGGTGTCGACTCCAAGTTCGAAATGCCGAAGTTCGAGATGCCCAAGTTCGAAATGCCGAAATTCGAGATGCCCAACATGGAAGTCCCGCCGGCATTCCGCGAAGCCGCCGAAAAGGGCATTGCCCAGGCCAAGGACAACTACGAGAAGATCAAGAGCGCGGCCGAGCAGGCCACCGGCGTTCTTGAGGAAACCTATGCGACCGCCTCGAAGGGTTGCTCGGGCTACGGCCTCAAGGTGATCGAGACCGCGCGCGCCAACTCGAACGCCGCCTTCGATCTGTTTGGCGAATTGCTGGGCGCGAAGTCGTATTCGGAATTCGTCGAGAA
>JAQSCR010000663.1 GCA_029945495.1 Pseudolabrys sp.
TTCATGGTCCGAGGGCAGGCGCAACCAATCAATCAACCAACCGACCAATCAACCAACCAATCAATCAACCGATCAATCAACCGATCAATCGACCGATCAACCGCCTGCCGATGACGACATGCACGAAGCAGCCACCGGGCATCAGTCAAGCGAACCCGCCGAACCACCCGAGGAAGACGAGCCGCGCGCCGTCGCTATTCTCAAGTCCGGCGTTGTCGATGGCATGGGCTACACGCTCTATGTCGACGGTTCGATCGAAGCGGAATTGCCGCAGGGAACATTGCGTTTCGCGTCGATCAACGAATTGCGCAGCCACCTCGAAAAGACGTCCTAAGCCGGCTTCAAGAAGCGCCGCGGCTGGCACCGCAATACCTCCATGTATTCAATAACATCACAGCATAGTCGATAGTCTAGTTTTGGTGTCTGCCATGTTCGACTTGCGACAGCTGAAGTCTGATAGTACTGTTCAAATATAGGAATCTCAGGCGGCATTCATTGCGACCAGGGTCCGCGGCCCGCAAGCCTATTTTCTGAGGCTTTCTATCGGGTTGCTCGGGCCGACGATCGAACAATGGCGGGGCAGCGGCGATGAGCGACAGCACGGCAAGCGGAAACTTTATCGAACTGACCGCCGAAATCGTTTCGGCCTATGTGAGCAACAATTCGGTCGCCGCGGCCGATATCCCCAGCCTGATCAACCAGATTCATGCCGCGCTCAGCCGCGTTTCCGGCATGCCGGGCGATGCGCCCGCCGAGCCTTTGAAACCGGCCGTTTCGGTGAAAAAGTCGATCACTCCGGAGCACATTGTGTGCCTCGAGGACGGCAAGAAATTCAAATCGCTGAAGCGGCATCTGCGCACGCAGTACAACATGACGCCCGAGCAATACCGGGAAAAGTGGAGTCTCGGCGCCGACTATCCGATGGTCGCGCCGAATTACGCGGCCGCGCGCTCGCAATTGGCCAAGCAGATGGGCCTCGGGCAGCAGCGCCGCCGCCGCGCCAAATAGTCTTTCTCCGCGAGAAGTTCCGGCGGCGTCCGCTCGGTGCGGACTCGGCCGCTTTCGCCGATTCGCAATTTTTAAGAAAAAAATCCTTTACATCGGTCGCACCTTCTGCTGTAGGTTAGTAGTCCTACAAGAGGTGGCCATGAAAATCAACCTGAAGGTCAAGACGAAACGAAACCCGGCGGCGACGCCGAATGCCGGAAGCGCCGAAGTCGATCCGTTCCGCGCGCAGCACATGACACTGACGGAACGCGTCATCAACACAGCGCATGGCGCGCAGTCCGTCACGATGGACGACGCCGAAAGTCCCCTGGCCTGGCTGGCCCGGCGCCGCGGCCGCGATGGCCGCGCGATGATTGCGCCGCACCAATTGCAGGCCGGCGAACGCCTGCGCAGCGACTTCACGCGCGCCCATATGATGCCGCGGACGACTCGAATTGGTCGAGCCCGATTTCATCCGGCCGCCGCGGCGAAGCCGGCAACCGCGCCGGCGATTTTACCGACGCGATGATCGCCTCGCGTCAGCGGGTCAATCAGGCCCTCGATGCGGTCGGCCCGGAGTTTTCCGGCCTGCTCATCGACCTGTGTTGCTTCCTGAAAGGCCTTGAAGACATTGAGCTTGACCGCGGCTGGCCGGCGCGCTCGGCCAAGGTCGTGCTGCAACTCGGGCTCGACCGGCTGGCCCGCCACTATGGCTATATGGCGCAGGCGAAAGGCCGCAGCGACACGCCGATCCGCACCTGGCTGGCCGAAGGTGCTTCGTTCGAGGCCGAACGAAGTTAGGCGGCGGTGGCAAGCGCCGCGCTTGCTTCGGTGCGAATGCGTTCGACCATCGAGCGCAATCCGTTCGAACGTTGCGGCGTCAGGTTTTCGCGCAGACCGATGCGGTCGAACAGTTCGAGGGCGTCGGTGGCGACAATGTCCCGCGCGTTTTTGCCGGAATAGAGCGCAATCAGGATCGCGACCAGTCCGCGCACGATATGGGCGTCGCTGTCACCCTCGAAGGTCAGCACCGGACCCTCGGTGCCATCAGGCTCGACGTGGCTGAGCAGCCAGACCTGGCTGGCGCAGCCTTGCACCTTGTTGGCGTCGGTGTGGGCGCTTTCGGGGAGCGGCGGCAAGGCGCGGCCGAGTTCGATGACGTAGCGATAGCGGTCGTCCCACTCGTCGAGCAGTGTAAAGTTCTCAATGATGTCGTCGATCTTGGTCATCGGTTTTGTGGGCGCCGTTTCATGCGATTGCCCGGCGATTGGCCGGCT
Source organism: Pseudolabrys sp. (assembly GCA_029945495.1). Taxonomy (GTDB): domain Bacteria; phylum Pseudomonadota; class Alphaproteobacteria; order Rhizobiales; family Xanthobacteraceae; genus Pseudolabrys. The sequence continues at coordinate 2,265 of JAQSCR010000663.1, forward strand.
CACACGATATATAGGCGGTTTGCTGCCGATGACAAAAACAAAGGGCAGAGCCTATAGGCGCCCTGCCTTCTGGCGGTCGGATCGGCTCGATCAGGCCGCCGGCCGGTTGGCGCGAGCCTCGCGTCGCGGCGGCAGCGGAACCGGCGCGTGCCAGGCCGGCTGCAGATCCGCGGGCGTCAAAGTGCCCTTCGGTGCGCCCCGGCCAATGGTGCCCGTGACCGATACCGGCACCACCTTGGCAGTGGAATCGGTCGCCGGCGATTTTTCATTGAGTTTGGCGTTGATGAACTCGTAGATCGTACGGGCGCCCGCTTCGGCCTTGTGACCAATCGCCGTGGCCACTTTGCTGCCGACGACGCAGGCATCCGGCTGGCGATCGCAGAAGCCGCGCGCGTCGGAAACCGCCGCACTGGCCAATGACACGGCTTGCGTCGCGTCGATTTGCGCATCTGGCGAGGTTGTCTTCGCGCCGCTGCCAGGCAGCAGCACGCAAACGACGGTCAGCCAGAATCCCATTCGCAACAAGAAAAACATGACCCTACCCATTATCCCCGACGGCTTTTGCGCCGCCTTACCCAAAACGTAGCAGACAGGCTTGAAGCTGTCGTTGGCAATGAAAGGCAGTTTTTCGCCAGTATTGACGCAAGTTCGCCGCAAATTTGCATCAAATGCGAGAAATTCAAATTTGAATAAAATTGTATCGATCTGAAACATGGCGGCCGATCGCTGGCGCTCTGGCCGCGCCCGCATGGTTACCGCAAAAGTAACGAATAAAATGCGCGGGCGGACCATGCGCCAAATGGCAACCGAAATTTCACCATGACCGGCAAATGGCGGCGCAAATACTCCGGAATGAGCTGCAACTTGCCCGCGCGGCGCCGTCTGACGTCTGCCTTTAGCTTTCGCTTAAGCGGGACTGCCGTAAGGTCCGCGACTGAATAAGGGGCGCGTCTGTCAAAGACGTGAGACAGGGACCGTGGGTTTCCTCACACCAGTGTGGAGCTATGTCGACGCGTTGGTGCATCCGGCCGCAAAGCAGGATGCACTGACGGCTGCGCGGCATCGTGCCTTCATCGCGCCGCGGTTGGTCGGCAGCTTTGCCGCGATCGCCAGCTTTCCGGTCTATATCGCCTTCCGCGGCGTGCCGAGCGTGCTTGAAGTCGGCGTATTCGGCTGGCTGGTGGCGCCCATTCTGATCTCCTATTTTCTATCGCGCACCGGCCGCTATGAGAGCGCGCACATCCTGTCTTCGCTTTCGCTCACCGGCCTGGTGACCGCCGTCGCCGTTTGCAATGGCGGGATTGGATCGTTCGCCGCGATCTGGTTGGTGGTGGTGCCGCTGGAAGCGGCGCTTTCGGCGTCGCGCCGGGTGGTGGCTTTGGCCTCAATCTTTGCGCTCGTTGCTGCCGGTCTTCTGCTGGTGCTGAGCGCGGTCGATTTCTTGCCGGCGGCGACCACCGTCGCCAACGAACACGGTGCGCTGGCCGCGCTCGGCATTGTATCGGCGGCGCTTTATGCCACCGGCCTTGCCCTTGGCGCCGAGCAACTGGCGCGCACGAGTTTCTGGCTGCTTTATGCCGAAGAAGATCGCTATCGGCTGCTGGCGCGCAACATGACCGACGTCATCACCCGCCACGGACGCAACGGCGCGGTGCTGTTCGTGTCTCCGGCCGCGGAATCTCTCTTCGGCGTGGGTGTCAGCGAATTATCCGGCCACGGCATGTTCGACCGTGTCCATGTCGCCGACCGCCCGGCCTTCCTGACCGCGCTGGCCGACGCGGCCGCGCAGGGCGAAGCGCGTTCGGTCGAATTCCGTATTCGCCGCGATGGCGATTCCGAGCATCACGCTGGCCGCTTCCTGTGGGTCGAGATGCGCTGCCGCCCGCTCGATCAGGCCGCCGATAAATCGAAGCCCGGCGAGCGTGAGGTTGTCGCGGTGTTGCGCGACGTGAGCGACCGCAAGGTGACGGAGCAGGCGATCGAAATCGCCCGCGCCGAGCAAGAACGCGCCAACGCCTCCAAAAGCCGCTTTCTGGCCACGATGAGCCATGAGCTGCGCACGCCGCTCAATGCGATTATCGGCTTCTCCGAAATGCTCACCAATGACGAATTGGTGCTGCAACCGGCGCGGCGGCTTGAATATGCCAAGTTGATCAATGACTCCGGGCACCACTTGTTGTCGGTGGTCAATGGCATCCTCGACATGTCAAAAATGGAAACCGGTAATTTTGAAATCACGCCGGAGCCGTTTGCGCCGGCGCAGGCAATGGTCAGTTGCTGCGACCTGCTGGCGCTCAAGGCGCGCGAAGCCGGCGTCGAGATCAAGACGCGGATCGCGCCGGAGTTGCCGGAAATCGTCGGCGACCGCCGCGCCTTCAACCAGATACTGATCAACCTGATTTCGAACGCCATCAAATTCACGCCGCGCAACGGCCGCATCACCGTCAGCGCGCAATGCGATGGCGCAAAGCTCGCGGTTGCCGTCGAAGATACCGGCGTCGGCATCGGCGAGGCCGATCTGCCGCGCCTGGGTGAAGCTTTCTTTCAGGCGCGCGCCTCGTATGACCGGCGGCACGACGGTTCGGGCCTCGGCCTGTCAATCGTCAAGGGTCTGGTGAAGCTGCATGGCGGCGATATCGATATCCGCAGCCGGCTCGGCGAGGGCACGCGCGTGACGGTGCGGTTGCCGATCGATTGCGAAGGTGGCAAACCTGCCGCCGATCCGATTAAGCTTGTGACCGAGCGCGCCGACGAATTTGTCGCCGCTGCAAATGTGCTGGTGAAGAAAAGTGCGTAAGCGATCAAGTCGAGCAGCAGCAATTGAGATTGAGGAGTCAGCCAGCGGGCTGGGGTCCCTCATCACCCGCCATCCGCGTGAATTCGTCGCCGGCCTGATGGCGACCGCCGCCGTATTTGCGATTTTCGCCAATGCGCTATTCATGCAGAGCGGTCCGCATCCGGCGCCGATCTTTTCCACCCGGCCGTTATTGGCCGCCGCGCCGCCGGCGGCACCGCTGCGCCCGCGCATGGCCGAGGCTGTCCCGGCGGCAAGCCCGTCCGTCGATGCTCCGCAAAAAAACCGGGTCCAGTTGATTGCCGATATCCAGCGCGAACTGACGCGGCGCGGTTACTATGATGGCACCGCCGACGGTGTCTGGGGCGCCAAGACCGACGCCGGTGCGCGCGATTTCGTGCAGGCCGTGGGGCTGCGTATCAATCCGGAAGCCAGCGATGAACTATTGCGCGCAGTGCTTGGCGCCAAGCCCAAGTCCGCGAACGTAGGCGCGGCCGTTTCGGCTCCTCTGCGCAACGATCCGATCGCCGATCTGATCGCGCCAACCAAACGGGTGCTGGCTATTCAGCGGGCTCTGTCCGACTTCGGCTATGGCCAGATCAAGCCGACCGGTGCTTACGATCCGGAAACCCGCGTTGCTATCGAGAAATTCGAACGTGACCACAAGCTGCCGGTGACCGGCCAGATTTCCGATCGCTTCGTGCGCGAACTGGCCGCCATGACCGGGCGCCCGCTGGAATAATAGCGGCGGCGCCTTGCTCTATGTTATCGATGGCGATGCGTTTGAAATCCGGCATATGGGTGGCGGCCTATGTTCGCCGCTGTTACGTCGAAGGCGCCTACGCGGCCGTCGTGAGGCGGGGGGCCGAGGAGGCGGGCGCCGTGTTCATCATCATCAACCGTCTCGACGGCACCGGCACGCTCTACGGCCCGGCGCCGCAGGCGGTGTTCGACGAAGCGCAGCCGACCGACCGGATCTTCACCATCGTGCTCGGCCGCCAGGGCCCGGTGCCGCTCGCCGACATCCAGGCGCGGCTGCAGCGCGAAACCGGCTTCGATCCGGACATCTGGATCGTCGAGTCCGAAGACAAAGCCGGGCGGCATTTCCTCGACAATGTGGTGGCGTAGACCGCTCCACTAGAGCGCCGACTTGTGCCGCGCCGGCTGCTGTTCGGGGGCGGCAGTGTCGCGAACCGTTGCCGCCGGGCGCGCCTGGCGGGATGCGCTGTCGCGATAGACCGGCTCGTGCTCGGGCGCTTCGGCGTCGCCGGCGCTGCGCCAGATCGTCAGCATGCGCTCGGCCGCTTCGCGCGGCAGCGCGTCGAACAGTTC
>JAQSCR010000664.1 GCA_029945495.1 Pseudolabrys sp.
CGGCAATGGCGGCTTCGGCAATGCCTATTTCAAGACCTCAACCAACCAGGCGCCGCGCCGCGCCAATCCCGGCCAGCCCGGCGAGGAACGCACCATCCGCCTGCGGCTCAAGCTGATCGCCGACGCCGGTCTGGTCGGCCTGCCCAATGCCGGCAAGTCGACCTTCCTGGCGCGCGTCACCGCGGCGAAGCCGAAGATCGCCGACTATCCGTTCACCACCTTGCATCCGCAGCTCGGCGTCGTGCGCGTCGACGACCGCGAATTCGTGCTGGCCGATCTGCCCGGCCTGATCGAAGGCGCGCATGAAGGCGTCGGCCTCGGCGACAAATTCCTCGGCCACACCGAACGCTGCCGCGTACTTCTTCATCTTGTCGACGGCACCGGCGAAGACGCCGGCGCCGACTACAAGACGGTGCGCGCCGAGCTCGATGCCTATGGCAACGGGCTTGAAGACAAGCCCGAGATCGTCGCTTTGTCGAAATCGGATTCGATGTCGCCCGAGCAGATCAAGAAGCAGATGGCCAAGTTGAAGAAGGCTGCCGGCAAGACGCCGGTGCTACTGTCGGCCGCTTCCGGCGCGGGCGTCACCGAAACTTTGCGCGAACTGTTCAAGATCATCACCAGTTCCGGCGGCGGCACGGCGGTGAAGACCGAAGAGAAGGTTACGGCTTGGCAGCCGTAAACAAGATACGGATAAGAACGACTCTTAGGTTGTCCAACCATATCGAACGATGATTTGAGCCACGACGGCGATTCCGGTGAATGCCGCCGCCCAAAAATTCCATTTTCCCATTTTTTGCAGATCGCTGGAGAGCTTTGTCACTTTATCGAGCTCGTCTTGTCCAAATCCAACGTTTGTTAAACGGACTGACGCTGAAATAAAACCAAAGCGAAGCTGAGATGAACAGCAATCCGAATTCTGTACATTCAAGATAAAACTTCATTCATGCCTCCCGAAGTTTGCAGCCGATATTTTTAAATCCGAGGTAGCCGAACCAAGATATCCGCATTAAATAGGTGGCATAACTTTGATCGGAGTCTCATGAAAACCCGCGCCGCGGTCGCCTGGAAAGCAGGCGCACCTTTGACCATCGAGACCATCGACATCGAAGGCCCGAAGGCGGGCGAGGTGCTGGTCGAGATCATGGCGACCGGCGTCTGCCACACCGACGCCTACACGCTCTCCGGGCTCGATCCGGAAGGCATCTTCCCGGCGATCCTCGGCCATGAAGGCGCCGGCATCGTCCGCGAAATTGGCGCCGGCGTGACGTCCCTGAAAGTCGGCGACCACGTCATCCCGCTGTACACGCCGGAATGCCGGCAATGCAAAACCTGCCTGTCGCAACGCTCCAACCTGTGCACCGCGATCCGCGCCACGCAAGGGAAAGGCGTGATGCCGGACGGCACCTCGCGATTCAAATGCGACGCCGAGCCGGTGTTTCACTACATGGGCTGCTCGACCTTCGCCAATTTCACCGTGCTGCCGGAGATCGCGCTGGCGAAAGTGCGCGAGGACGCACCGTTCGACAAGATCTGCTACATCGGCTGCGGCGTCACCACCGGCATCGGCGCCGTCATCAACACCGCGAAAGTCTGGCCGGGCGCCAATGTCGCGGTGTTCGGCCTCGGCGGCATCGGCCTCAATGTGCTGCAGGCCGCGCGTATGGTCGGCGCCGACAAGATCATCGGCATCGACACCAATCCGGGTAAACGGGCGATGGCCGAGAAATTCGGCATGACTCATTTCGTCAATCCCGATGATGTCGGCCGCGACAAAGTCGTGCAAGCCATCGTCGATCTCACCGGCGGCGGCGCCGACTTCTCGTTCGAGTGCATCGGCAACATCAATGTGATGCGCCAGGCGCTGGAATGCTGTCACCGCGGCTGGGGCGAATCGATCATCATCGGCGTCGCCGCTTCCGGTCAGGAAATCGCCACACGGCCGTTCCAGTTGGTTACCGGCCGGGTCTGGAAAGGCACCGCCTTCGGCGGCGTGCGCGGCCGTACTGAGATACCGCAAATCGTCGATTGGTATATGAACGGCAAGATCAACATCGACGACCTGATCACCCACACCATGCCGCTCGACAAGATCAACGACGCCTTCGATCTCATGCACGAAGGCAAATCGATCCGTTCGGTGGTTATTTATTGAGCTTTTTACGTTGATCTATCTGCGTTGATCCTGGTTACAGCGCGCGAGCCGCCGCCCGCATCGTGGTTAATCGTCTCTAGCGGCGCTGCCCGCTTTTTTATTCAATGATGTTTCATACCAATTAAAGCTGAAATGCTTTTGCAACTCCGGAGCTCTGGAGCTTTTTCGGTAAATTGCATACATATTCGGTCACCGGCGCGACACCTCGCCGCGGCTTGGCCATAACGACCAGGCAGTATCCAAGCGACGTTCGAGAAACATTCAGAAACAGTTCATGCCTCCGCTCAATATCCTTCATGTCCTGCGCGCGCCGGTCGGCGGTCTGTTCCGTCATGTCGCCGATCTGGTGCACGGTCAGATTGCGCGCGGCCACCGCGTCGGCATCGTCGCCGACAGTCTCACCGGCGATGTGGTGGGCGAGGCGGTGCTGGCCGGTCTTGCGCCGGCGCTTAAACTCGGTCTGTCGCGCACGCCGATCGAACGGTCGTTCGGGCCGCGCGATCTTCTTTCCTTCTGGCATGTCAGCAAGCGCGTGCGCGCAACGCAGGCCGATGTCGTGCACGGCCACGGCGCCAAAGGCGGCGCCTTCGCCCGGCTCGCCTTCGCCGGCAAACCGGCGGTGCGCGCCTACACGCCGCACGGCGGCAGCCTGCTGCTCGATCACGCCACGCTCACCGGCAGAGCCTATCTCACGCTCGAACGCATCTTGATGCCGCGCGGCAATCTGTATCTGTTCGAGAGCGCCTTCAGCGCCGGCGTCTTCGACGCCAAGATCGGCAAGCCGAAGGGCCTCACCCGCGTCGTGCATAACGGCGTCAGCGCCGCCGAATTCGAACCGGTCGTGCTGGCGAGCGACGCCACCGATCTGGTGTTTCTTGGCGAGCTGCGCCAGGTCAAAGGCATCGATGTGCTGATCGACGCCATCGCGCAACTGCGCAGCACCGGTGCGTCGCCGATAACCGCCACCGTGGTCGGCGGCGGACCGCTGGCCGATGCGTTGCACGCGCAGGCGGCGACCCTCGGCCTCGCCGCAGCCATTCGCTTCATGCCGCCGATGCCGGCGCGCGCCGCCATGACGCTCGGCCGCGTGATGGTGATCCCGTCGCGCGCCGAGTCGTTGCCTTACGTGGTGCTGGAGGCCGCCGCCGCCGGCAAGCCGCTGATCACCACCAATGTCGGCGGCATTCACGAAATCTACGGGCCGCTGTCGCCGGCGCTGATTCCCGCCGGCGATGCGCCGAAGCTGGCGCAAGCCATCGCCCACGCCATGCGCGAACCCGCGGCGATGAACGAGACCGCGCGCCTGTTGCGCGCGCGCGTCGAGACCTCGTTCTCGGTGGAGACCATGGTTGACGGCGTGCTCGACGGCTATGCGCAGGCGCTGGCGCGACTTCCCGCGTTCCGGCGTGCCAGTCTGGCGCACGTCTAGGCCTCCAAACGCGAAAGCGGTAAATGGTTCCTTACGCGGAACTGCCCCACGCAGGGGCACGCCCAATTGCGGCGCCCGTTGTCTCAAATCCGTCGATTTTCCCCCGCACAAATGGGGCTTGCGAAGGAGCCGTCTCCTTCATTTCATAAATGCGCGGCGATAGTGCCGCCCGGCATGCCGGGGCGAGCGGGAGGGCGAGAAACGACATGCGGCAGTTCTTTCTCCCTGCCTGTGTGTGTCTGGTGGCATGGCCGGGCGCGACCGATCTCGAGGCGAGCTTCACGCTCGACGAATTCACCGGCAAGGTTCTCGCGCACGCCGAAGCGGCGACCACCGGCTCCGCGCCGTCTGAATCGTTCGACGCGGCCCCTTCGGTCGCCATCGCAATTCCGGGCCGGCCGAGCGCCAACCCGGCGCCGGCGCAAGTCGCCCAAGGCGCCCACGTCGCCGTCGCGCCGGCCTTGGATCTCGGCATCGAATATCCGGTGCCGTCCGGCGTCGTCGTCAATAACGGCATCCCCGCCGGCATCCCGCTGCCGCCGATTGCCAAGCCGGTGATCGCGCGCTCGACCGAGGAGATTTGCGACACGCTGACCAAGTCGGCGGAGATCAACAATCTGCCGGCGCCGTTTTTCATTCGCCTGCTGTTCCAGGAAAGCCGCTTCGATCCCGGCGTGATCAGTTCGGCCGGCGCGCAGGGCATCGCGCAATTCATGCCCGGCACCGCCACCGACATGGGCGTGGAAAATCCGTTCGATCCGGCGCTGGCGATTCCCGCTTCCGCGCGTCTGCTCAACAGCCTGGTGCGCCAGTTCGGCAATCTCGGTCTTGCCGCCGCCGCGTACAATGCCGGTCCCAAGCGCATTCAGGATTGGCTTGGCACGAAGGGCAAAGGCAAATTGCCCGACGAAACCCAGGGCTACGTCAAGAGCATCACCGGCCACCCGGTCGAAAACTGGAGCGAGGCTGCCGCGCGTCATCCCGGCGAGAAACTGCCGCGCCGTGCGCCCTGTCAGGATTCCGCTGGCCTGTTGGCCTGGAACGGACCGGACGCCGTGCCGATGCCGCAGCCGTCGCCGCTGCGCGCCGCGCCGGCGGAGATGCCGGTCGTCGCGGCCACTGTGCGTTCCGATATGAGATATGCCGATCGCGCCGAACGCGAAGCCGCCGCCGCCAAGAGCGTAGCCAATTCCGCTGCGAACAAGCCTGCGGCGATCAAGGTCGAGGCGATCAAGGCCGAGGCAAAGCCGACGGCCGCGGCGAAGGTCGCCAAATCCGCGACAAAGCCCGCCGCAAAACCCACGGCCAAAGGCGCGACCAACCACGAGAAAATCGCGCAGCGCTGACACGAAAGCGTAGTCGTTCTGGATTGCCGCTTTCGCGGCAATGAGCGGAGTAAGATCTAGTCCTGCGGCTCGCTGATCCAGTTGCGGCGCAGCTCGTAGCGCGAGCGGTCGGACGGCTGCATCACCACGATGCTATCCTCGTCGTCATCGCCAATCCCGGGCGGCGGCAGCCGGCGCACCGCGCGTTCGGCATCGCGCAAATCATTGTCGTAACGGCTGCGCGTGAGCGGCTGTGCCGCCGCTTGTCCATACGGCGCATTGGCACCCGGCGCGCCCTCGCACAACCGGCGCGGCCCGTCGAACGGCTGATAGCTGCAATCGGATTCGCGGAACGAGCGATAGGCGCTGGCGCAGGCCGCGACATCGCAGCTGTTGGCGGCTTGGGATTTGACCAACGTTTGCGCCGGCTGCGGTGATGCCGTTTGTCCGTTGGTACTGGCGATAGCCGGTGATGCCGTTTGGCCATTGGCGCTGCCGGTGGTCGAGGCCGGCTTGATCGGCGCTTCCTTGATCGGCAGATCCTTGCCGGGGCTGGTCGGATAGATCGGCGTCAGCTTGCCCTCAGGATCGCCGACATCCGCGGCGGTCGTGCGCGTGATCGGAATCTGCCGGACCGCGCCCGCCGCGGCCTGCGCACTATTGGCCTCCACCTTGCTGCTCGGCGCGGTCAGCCGGCCGAAGGCAAATGTCGCGCCGCCGGCGATCAACGCGGCGAAGATCACATAGGCAGCGAGCCGGTAATCGGAAAGCCGATAGTTAGAAAGTTGCATCGCGCCGTTCCCCTGTTCGCCGGTAGGAGATAACGCGGCCGCCCCGCCGTCGTTCCGTCGGTTATTTCGTGCAGACCCGGCGCGGGCCTTCCGAAGGCTGGAACGTGCAGTCGGCCGCGCTGAACGAGCGCGGATAACTCTGCGAACAGGCGGCGACATTGCAGGCTTGCGCCCGCGCCTCCGGGACCGCGGCCCCTGACGCCGCTGCCGATGGCGTGGCCGGCGGCGGCATGCCCTTGGTGCAGAGCCGGCGCGGGCCGTCGCTCGGCTGATAGGTGCAGTCGGCGGCGGTGAACGAACGATAGGCGCCGGCGCAGACCTCGACATTGCACTTTGGCGCCGCCGTCGCCGCGGCAGCGCCCGGCTCGGCGGCAATAATCGAGGCCGGTTGCTGATCGGCTGCGTTAAGCGGAGCCGGAGCCGGAGCGGCGGCGCCTGGAGCGGCGACCTTTGGCGCGGCCGCGGGCTTTGCTTCCGGCTTTGCTTGCGGCGTGGCTTCGGGCTTTGCGTCCGGCTTTGTATCCGGCTTGGCCTCGGCCCCAACCGGCGCCGGCGCCGGCGGTGGCGGCGGCACGGCCGCGCGGATCTCGTATTTGCTCGGCGGCATCGGTGACATCGGCGCCGACACGAAGTCGAGCCCGAACAGCACGCTGAAACCCGCGATCA
>JAQSCR010000665.1 GCA_029945495.1 Pseudolabrys sp.
CGACCGCCTTGACGATCGCTTCCAGGTTGGGGCGCGGATCGAGCAGCCAGATCTGCGACTTCATGGCGAACGAATGCGAGCGCTCCTGCATGATTGAGGAGCCTTCGCCATAGTCCTCGCCGATGATGATCAGCGCGCCGCCGGTGACGCCGCCGGAGGTCAGGTTGGCCAAAGCGTCGGAGGCGACATTGACGCCGACCGGCGCCTTGAAGGTGATGGCGCCGCGGATCGGGTACATGACCGAGGCGGCGAGCGAGGCGGCGGCGGCAGCTTCGGAGGCCGAATTGGAGAACTGCACGCCGAGCTTGGCCAGCGTGTCCTGGGCGTCGTTCAGAACATCCATCAAATGCGAGATCGGCGCGCCCTGGTAGCCGCCGACATAGCCGACACCGGATTGCAACAGCGCCTTGGTGATCGCGAGAATGCCTTCGCCGCGGAACTCGTCGCCAGCGCCGAGTTCAAGATCGCGGACTTCTTTGGCAAAGGATCGTTCGGCCATAAGCGCTCCGCTTAAATTATCCGGGCCACCCTGCTCATCATAGCAGGGCTCGCCGGGCATCAATGGTTCAATCTGCGTTGTTCGACCCTACGCCTCGCTCGGAAAGTATTTCAAGCTTAAAGTAATTGCACCGCTGCTAGCTGGGCATGCAGGCCGGCGCAACGGCTTGGCGTCAGCCCGCCACCAACGCGAGCACCCGCAGCGGCGAGCCGGAGCCCTTTTCGATTTTAAGCGGCGGCGTAATCAAGAGCGCGCCGGTCGGCGGCAATTGATCGAGGTTGCAGAGACTGGCGAGGCCGAACTTCTTGGCGCCGTGCATCAGGTTGTGCGCTGGAAACGCCGGCTCGAAAGCGAAAGCCTGGCCGTGGTCGGTGCCGACGGCTTCGACGCCCCAGCCGTTGACGTCGCGTTGTTGCACCAGGAAAGTTATTGCCGCCGCGCTTGGGCCGGGCGAATTCGGTCCATCCTCTTTCATATTGAGGAAGGCCGGTGAATCGCCGCGCGTCGACCAGCCGGTACGCATCAGCACCCAGGCGCCGTTGGGGATGCGGCCGTGCCGCACTTCCCAGGCTTCGATATGGCTCGGTTCCAGCGTGAACTTTTCATTGGCGGCCACTTCCGCCGTGCAATCGATGACGCAAGCGGGCGCAATGAAGCGTTGGACGGGAATCGTGTCGGTGAAGCCGTCGGCATAATGCTGGCCGCTGACCCAATGCACCGGCGCATCGAAATGCGTACCGGTATGCTCGCCCATCGACAGGTTGTTCCAGTACCAGGCCGGACCGCGGCTGTCGTAATGCGAGATTTCCGAGATCGTGAACGGATTCGACGGCGCGAATTCGGGCGGCAACTGAATCACCGGCGTCGACGGCCGCAACGTCTGGCTCAAATCGACAATACGGATCTTGTTGCCGGCGATGGCGCTGGCGAGCTGCATCAGCAGCGGCCCGGAACTGGCCCCGGCAGAAGCGGCCGGGGCGCTCGGCTTCGATGCGTTGTTGAAGCGGTCGACCGACTCGGTGAACCCTTGAGAAACGACGCCGATATCATTGGCTGCAACGACCATCGCATAGCCCTCCTTGGCGCGCGCGGCCGCTTGCTCGGCGCTGGTGGTGAAAATCGCGCAGGCCTTGCCGGCATTGCGGCATGCTTGCAACACGGCGTTACAGGCATCTTCGTTCGTTATGGTGTTGTCGCCGCCGGCGCCCAGCGACAGGGAAAGGTCTCCCGTGCCAATCAAAACAAACTCGACTCCGGGTGTGCGCGCGATTGCGGACGCATTGTAGACGCCACGTTCGGTTTCGATCATCACGCCGACGACGGTGCGCTCGTTGGCCGTGGCATAATAATCGAGAAATCCTCCGGCGACCGGCCGGACACCGCCGCCGGACCGGCGGCCATGCGGCGGAAAACGTGCTGCGGCAACCGCGAGCGCGGCTTCGGCGTCGCTCTCGATCATCGGAACGATGACGCCTTCGGCGCCTGTATCGAGTGCCTGACCTATCGAGACCGGGGAGTTGTCAGCCACCCTTATCAGCGCCGGAACGCCCGATGGCAATGTGCCGACGGCTTGCTCGAGACTCATTCGGTCCCAGAGCCCGTGCTGCATGTCGATGACGACCGCGTCGGCCTTTGTGCTGGCCGCCAGTTCGACAATGGCGGTCGAGCCCATCGACATCCACAGCGCCGCAATTGGTTGCCGGCCAAGGCGCCGGCGCAGATTCATTTCACGCCAATCCACAGTGATAACTCCTTACACCAGCACACACTACGAACATGGGACGTACATAAAATGCGTTACGTCGCCCGCTTGGTTTCGTCTTCAGCCTCGCGTTCCGCCATTTCCTTGCCTCGTACGGCAAAGAACCTGGCTTCGGCGTGGCCGATGAACTCCGCCATCAGAATTTCAACCGTCGCGGCATCGCGCCGTTCGAAAGCGGCGGCGAGGCGATCGATGCCATCGATAGCGATATCGCGTGTTATGGGATCGTGCAGCGTGCCGAGGCGGACGGTCTGCACCTGGTCGACAAAGCGCTGGATGGTCGCGGCGAGCCGCCAATTCGGCTCGGCCGACAACCAGGCGCGTCGAAATTGCATATTGGCGAGAACGAATTCATCGACGTCGCCGGCTTCATAAGCGCGGCGTGAACGCGCGGCGGCTTTTTGAATGGCGGCGGCGCCTACCGTGGTCAGGTGTCGCGCCGCGTTGGCGGCGGCGCGGGGCTCCAGCAGCTTGCGCACCTCGAAGATGTCGCGGATATCCTGCGATGTCAGCCGCGGAATCATGAAGCCGCGCGTGGTGCCGACCAAATAACCTTCGTTGACCAGTTGCAGTAACGCTTCGCGCACCGGCATCCGCGATACGCCAAGCCGGCCAGCGATATCGACATCGACGAGGCGATCCTCGCCGCCGATCTCGCCGTGCAGTATCTGCCGGCAGATGGTTTCGCGAATTTGCTCGCGCAGGCTGTTCGGCCGCAGCGGCGCTGGTCCAGGAACGCTCAGATCGTCGCCGCTCATCCGCTACTCCGTTATTTCAGTATATTGTATCCAGTTTAGCGGATATGCCAAGGATCGAAAGCCGATTTGGTTACCGAAAAGGCCGATTAACAAGGCAATCCGCTGACACCGCGCATGGCGCGGCCAGATTGCGATGCTACGCGATTCTATTAAAGCGCGAAAATCTTCCCCGGATTCATGATGTTGTGAGGGTCGAACGAGCGCTTGATCTGCCGCATGAACGCGAGCGCCGGCCCGAATTCCGCGTCGAGATAGGCCATCTTGCCCTGGCCGACGCCGTGCTCGCCGGTGCAGGTGCCGTCCATGGCGATGGCGCGCATCGCGATGCGTTCGCCAAATCCCTTCATGCGCGCGACATCCGCCGGGTCGTTGCCGTCGAACAAGACCGCGACGTGGAAATTGCCGTCGCCGACATGGCCGACGATCGGGCCGAACAGGCCGCTATCGGCGAGGTCCTGCTTGGTCAGGCTGACGCATTCGGCAAGTCGCGAGAGCGGAACGCAGACATCGGTCGCCATGACTTTTGCGCCCGGTCGCAGCACAAGGCAGGAATAGGCGGCATCGTGGCGTGCCTGCCAAAGCGTCGTGCGCTCTTCGGGCTTGGTCGACCACTTGAAGTCGCTGCCGCCATTGTCGCGCGCAATCGCCTCGAATTGTTCGACCTGCTCGTCGACCGAACTCTGGGTGCCATGGAATTCGACGAACAGCGTCGGGGTCTCGGCTAAAGTCAGCTTCGAATAGATATTGCAGGCGCGGATCTGCAGTTCGTCGAGCAGTTCGACGCGCGCCAGCGGCAGGCCCGACTGAATCGCAGCGATGGCTGTGTTGCAGGCATCGGCAATGCTGGGGAAGGGACAGACCGCGGCGGCGATTGCTTCCGGAATACCGTGCAATCGCAGCGTCACTTCGGTGATAACGCCGAGCGTTCCTTCCGATCCAACCAGCAGTCGTGTGAGGTCGTAGCCGGCGGCGGACTTGCGGGCGCGGCGGGCGGTGCTGATAACCTGCCCATCGGACATGACCGCCGTCAACGACATGACGTTCTCGCGCATCGTGCCGTAACGCACGGCATTGGTGCCGGAGGCGCGGGTTGCCGCCATGCCGCCGAGACTGGCGTCGGCGCCCGGATCGACCGGAAAAAACAGCCCTTGATCGCGCAGATATTCGTTGAGCTGCTTGCGGGTGACGCCGGCCTGCACGGTACAGGTCTGATCTTCAGTCTCGACCGACAAAATCGCGTTCATCCGCGACACATCGAGCGACACGCCGCCAAATGGCGCATTGATCTGACCTTCCAGCGAGGTACCGGTGCCAAAAGGAATGATCGGGACGCGATGTTCGGCACATAGCTTGACGACGTCCTGCACTTCCGCCGTGTTTTCGGCAAAAAACACCACGTCGGGCGGCTGGGGCGTATGCCAGGTCAGGGTATTGGCGTGATGCGTCCGCACGGCTTCGGAGACCGAGACTCGGTCGGGCCAGTGTGCCTTAAGAGCCTCGATGACTGAGACGATGGCGTTCCGCCGAGGGTCGATAGCTTGCGCATTGGGCATGAAATGCTCCGATCAATCCGACTGCGCCTGCCGACCGCGCCGGCGAATCGCGCGGGCCTGCGCTTGACGGCGCGCCTGCAGTCGGGATTATTTTAAGCATGAAAGATCTGGCCTGTCGACGCGGAGCCTCCGTGACGCCGCCGGAATGGAGACTTAGCCATGAGCTGGACCTTTGAGATCGCGTTGCGCGGCGCGCCTGATACGAGCGCGGCGTTGCGGAACTGGTTGGCGAAGGGTCCGCAACAGGCGTTCGCGGCGTTGCCCGGTCTCGCGACGCTCGATCTTTATACGCCGGCCAAGGGCTCTTCGCATGATCCCTACAATCATGACGGCGCGGGCCCGCTGATGATGGTGATGCTGGAATTTGCCACGCGCGATGCGCTGGCCGCCGCCGTCCTCGACGAGAAATTCAGTGGCGCGCTCATTGCTCTTCCGCCGGATGTTGCGGCAACCGGTGCGGCATTCGAACGCCTTTACTACCCGGTCGGCGACGGCACGGCACCGGCGCCGCTGCAAGCGCCGTTCTCCTATGTAGTGCGCTACCATCGCCCCGCCGACGACGAGGCGGCTTTCATCCGCAATTATCTCGACACCCACCCCGTGACCCAAGCCAAGCTGCCGGGAATCCGCGGCATTCTTTGCTATCTGCCGCTTGACGATGTGCAGCCGGGGAGCGTGGTCAGCACAAATAATCGGCTGTCGCCGGCCAACTATATGATCGGCAACGAGGTGGTCTTCGACGATATTGCCGCCTTCAACGGCGCGATGGCCTCGCCAGTGCGGCAGGAATTGCGCCAGCACTTTCATGAGTTTCCACGTTTTTCCGGCGCCGACACCCATTTTCCAATGGAGCGCGTTCGGCTGAACGGCTGAGAATATTTGGCCGCTGTTTCTTGAGGCAGGGACTGCCTCAAGATTCTGCCCCCGGAACCGCTTATGTCTGTTGCGTCCAAACAGTATACATTTTAAGCTTCAAATAATTCGGGCCACCAGGCCAGGGAAGTCACGGTCTACGCTGCTCATAAAGTTCGATGCCCGATCTGATTGGGCCCGCGACCCCACCGCGCATCGCCGTGCGAGCTCCGCACGGCGCACCGACACGGTGTCGTCTCGTCTCCCGTCCGCTCGGCGAGGTGTGAATACGGCAACGATAGGGGTTTTCAGATGACAATCGAAATCGAACGTCGCGCTCTGCTTCAAATGCTCGGTCTTGGCGTGGTCGGCGCCGGCGTGCTGGGCGATAGCCTGACAGTGCTGGCGCAAGGCACGGACGCCGTCACCATCGGATGGCCGAGCGACGTCCCCGGTTGGGACCCCAATATGCACTTCACGCCCGATGCGCAGCCGCTCTACAAACTGGTGTTCGACCAGCCGCTCGATCAGAATCCAAAGCTCGGCTTGATCCCGAAACTGATCAGCAAGTGGGAAATGGCGAAAGACGGCCTGAGCATGACCGTCGAATTGCGCGACGACGTGACGTTCCACAACGGCGACAAGATGACGGCGGACGATTTCCGCTACACCTTCTTCGAGCGCCTCAAGTCGCCGGAAAAGCTCGATATCAAGAACTCGTGGCGCAAGGTCAGCGACATTGAGGTGCAGTCGCCGACCAAGGCGGTGATGAAGTTCTCGGCGCCGGCGCCGCCGGCGCGTCCGCAGCGATCGAGGCCGCCCGGCTTGGGCGCAAGGTTATCCTGATCGACGGGATGCCGGCGCTGGGCGGGCAAGCGGTGAACTCGATCATCGGCACCTTCTGCGGCCTTTTCTCCAACGGC
>JAQSCR010000666.1 GCA_029945495.1 Pseudolabrys sp.
GAGTTTACGTCCATGGAAACCTCGAAACTGCGCAAACGCGTGGCCGCCTCGACCATGTTGGATCCGAAGATTCTGGTTCCTGCGATCGGCCAGGCCTTCGTCAAGCTCAATCCGGCGACTTTGATCAAGAACCCGGTGATCTTCGTACTCGAAGTGGTCACCGTGCTGACCACGATCCTGCTCGTGCGCGACATCGTCGAGCACCAGGGCGGGCTCGGCTTCACCTTCCAGATCGTACTGTGGCTGTGGTTCACCGTGCTGTTCGCCAACTTCGCCGAAGCGGTGGCGGAAGGCCGCGGCAAAGCCCAGGCCGACGCGTTGCGCACGACGCGCACGCAAACCCGCGCCAAGCGCGTCCTGAACGCGGCCAACACCGAGCTTTATGAAGGGGTGTCGGCCGAGGACCTGCAGGCCGGCGACATTGTGGTGTGCGAACCGGGCGACATTATCCCGGGCGATGGCGACGTGATCGAAGGCATTGCTTCGGTCAACGAAGCGGCGATCACCGGCGAGTCCGCGCCGGTCATCCGTGAATCCGGCGGCGACCGCTCGGCGGTGACCGGCGGCACCACCGTGCTGTCCGACCGCATCGTCGTGCGCATCACCTCGTCGCCCGGCACCTCGTTCCTCGACCGCATGATCAAGCTGGTCGAAGGCGCCGAACGGCAGAAGACGCCGAACGAGATCGCGCTCAATATTCTCTTGATCGGCCTGACCATCATCTTCGTGTTCGCGACTGTGACCATCCCGAGCTACGCGGCTTACGCCGGCGGCGCAGTGTCGGTCGTCATCTTAGTGGCTTTGTTCGTGACGCTCATTCCGACGACGATCGGCGCGCTGCTGTCGGCGATCGGCATTGCCGGCATGGACCGGCTGGTGCGCTTCAACGTGCTGTCGATGTCCGGCCGCGCTGTCGAAGCCGCCGGCGACGTCGACACTTTGTTGCTCGACAAGACCGGCACCATCACTTTCGGCAACCGGCTGGCGACCGAAATCATTCCGGTGCCGGGCGTGACCGAGCGTGAGGCGGCGGAAGCCGCGTTGCTGGCCAGCGACGCGGACGAGACCGCCGAGGGCCGCTCCATCATCACCCTGATGCTGGAAAAATATAATGTGAAGCGCCAGCCCGCTCCGGCCGGCGCCAAGTTCATCGAGTTCTCGGCGATGACCAGGCTGTCGGGCGTCGATATCGGCGACCGCAAGCTGCGCAAGGGCGCGATCGACTCGATGCTCGCCTTCGCGCGCAAAGAGGCCGGCCGCGATGTTGCCGAGCCGCCGGCCTTCCGCGCCGCGGTCGACCGGATCGCGCGTTCGGGCGGCACGCCGCTCGGCCTGGTCGATGGCAGCCGCATTCTCGGCGTCATCCATCTCAAGGACGTGGTAAAGCCCGACGTCAAGGAACGCTTCGCCGCGCTGCGCCGCATGGGCATCAAGACAGTGATGATCACCGGCGACAATCCGGTGACCGCCGCCTCGATCGCATCGGAAGCCGGCGTTGACGATTTCATCGCCGAGGCCACGCCCGAGGACAAGCTGCGCTACATTCGCAACGAGCAGGCGCAAGGCCGGCTGATCGCGATGTGCGGCGACGGAACCAACGATGCGCCGGCGCTGGCGCAGGCCGATGTCGGCGTCGCCATGCAGACCGGCACCCAGGCGGCGCGCGAAGCCGGCAACATGGTCGATCTCGATTCCGACCCGACCAAGCTCATCGAGGTGGTCGAGATCGGCAAACAATTGCTGATGACGCGCGGCGCGCTGACGACGTTTTCGATCGCCAATGACGTGGCGAAGTACTTCGCCATCATCCCGGCGATCTTTCTCGCCTTCTATCCGCAACTGGCCGTGCTCAACGTCATGCAACTGGCCACGCCGCAAAGCGCGATCCTGTCGGCGATCATCTTCAACGCACTGATCATCATCGCGCTGATCCCGCTCGCGCTCAAAGGCGTCGCCTACCGCGCCGTCGGCGCCGGCGCATTGTTGCAGCGTAACCTGCTGATCTATGGCCTGGGTGGCATCGTGCTGCCGTTCGTCGGCATCAAGGCCATCGACCTCGCGGTCAATGCCTTGCACCTGGTCTGAGGAGTCGCGCGTGATCCCGAAAAGTGGATACCGGTTTTCGGAAAAGATCACGCGCAATAATTAAGGAGAGTCATCATGCTCAAAGAAATCCGCCCCGCCATCGTCGTCCTGGTCCTGCTGACACTGATCACAGGCTTGGCTTATCCGCTGGCCATGACCGGCATCGCCGGCGCCATCTTCCCGAAACAGGCGCAAGGCAGCCTGATTGAGAAGGACGGCAAGGTGATCGGTTCGGCGCTGATCGGCCAGGCCTTTGCCGACGACAAATATTTCCACGGCCGGCCGTCGGCGACCAATGCGCCGGATCCGAAGGACGCGACCAAGACAGTCGACGCGCCCTACAATGCCGCCAACTCGATGGGCTCCAATCTCGGCCCGACCAGCAAGGCGCTAGCCGACCGGATCAAGGGCGATGTCGATACCCTGAAGAAGGAAAATCCGTCCGCCGCGATCCCGATCGATCTGGTGACCACCTCGGGCAGCGGCCTCGACCCGGACATTTCCCCGGAAGCGGCGCGCTTCCAGGCGCCGCGGGTCGCCAAGGCGCGCGGCCTGCCTGAGCAAAGCGTCGCTGCGCTGGTGGAGGCGCATACCGAGGGCCGTACCCTTGGCTTGCTGGGCGAGCCGCGCGTGAACGTGCTCAAGCTCAACCTCGCGCTCGATGCTTTGAAGTCGTAGACTAGTGCCTCTAAAGGAGATGCATGGCCTTCGACCCGGAGCAACGCGCCTCGCCTGATGCCCTGCTGGCGCTCGCCCGGAAGGAAGGGCGCGGGCACCTGAAGATATTTCTCGGTGCCGCGCCTGGCGTCGGCAAGACCTACGCCATGCTGGCGTCTGCCCAGACCGAAAAAGCCGGCGGCCGCGATGTCGTCGCCGGCCTGATCGAAACCCACGGCCGGCGCGAAACCGAGCGGCAACTCGAAGGCTTCGACGTTCTGCCGCGCCTGCCGATCGTCTATCGCAACCAGATCATGAAGGAGTTCGATCTGGACGCGGCGCTGGCGCGGCGGCCCGGGCTGCTGCTGGTCGACGAATACGCGCACACCAATGTGCCGGGCAGCCGCCATCCCAAGCGGTGGCAGGACATCGACGAGCTGCTGGCCGCCGGCATCGATGTCTGGACCACGCTCAACATCCAGCACCTGGAAAGTCTCAACGACGTCATCCTGAAGATCACCAAGGTGCGCGTGCGCGAAACCGTGCCGGATACGGTGTTCGACCTGGCCGACGAGATCATCCTGGTCGATTTTCCGCCCGACGAACTGCTCAAGCGCCTGGCCGAAGGCAAGGTCTATGTCCAGGACACCGCGGCGCGCGCGGTCGAAAGTTTCTTCAAGCCGCAAAACCTGACCGCCTTGCGCGAGCTGGCGCTGCGGCGCGCGGCCGAGCGCATCGACGCCGATCTGGTGTCGCGCATGCAGGCGCAGGCGATCGAAGGGCCGTGGGCGGCGGGCGAACGCATCCTCGCTTGCATCGGGCCGGACGCGAATTCGCCGGCGGTGGTGCGCGCCGCCAAGCGGCTTGCCGACCTGATGGACGCGCCGTGGCTGGCGGTGACGGTCGAGCGGCCGGGCGGCCATCTCGACGACACCGCGCGGCGGCGGCTCGACGAGGCGATGAAGCTGGCGCAGACGCTTGGCGCCGAAACGCAGACCTTGAGCGGCAGCGACCTGCCGGCGGAAGTGCTGCGCTTTGCCAAATTCGAAAATGTCACGCAGATCGTAATCGGCCGCTCAAACGGCGGCTTCTTCAGCGAATTGTTGCACCGCTCGTTGCCGCTCGAACTGGCCCGGCGCACGCAGGATATCGCGATCCATCTGGTGACGCGGCAGTCCGAGGCGGTGCCGGCGCAGGTGCGCCGTCGCGCCAAATTTGCGTTCTCACCGCTGCCGTTCCTTTATGCGACGCTTGCGGTCGCCGCCGCATTGGGGATCGGCGAATTGCTGACCGCGCTGACGCCGATCCCGAATCTGTCGATGCTGTTTCTGGTCGCCGTAGTCCTGATGGCCGTGAACTGCGGCATCTGGCCGGCTATCTTTGCGTCGGTTTTGTCGTTTCTCGTCTATAATTTCTTTTTTATTCCGCCGCTTTATACATTCACGATCGCGGAGCCCTACGAACTCCTGGCGCTGGTGATCTTTTTAGTCGTGGCCGTCATCACCTCCGCGCTCGCCGGTCGTGTGCGCGACCAGGCAACGATCTCAGCCGGGCGCATGCGGGCGACGCGGCGGCTGTTCGAATTTACACGCCGCCTGTCCGGGCTTGCTTCGTTCGAAGCGGTGGCCGAAGGCGCCGCCAGCGAAATCCACGCCAGCCTCGGCCGTCCCGTCGTCGTGTTGCTGGAAAGCGAGGGCGACCTGGCCATGACCGCGGCCTGGCCGCCGGAGGATGCGCTCGACGCCGCGCCGATGACGGCGGCGCGCTGGGCCTTCCGCCACGGCGAACCGGCCGGCGCCGACACCGGCACCCTGCCGACCGTGCCGTGGTATTTCGTGCCGCTGCGGATCGGCGAGCGCATGCTCGGCGTCATCGGCGTGGCCAAGCCCGACGGCATGGGGCCGCTCGATTCGGAAGCGCGCACGCTGCTCGACGCGCTGTCCGAGCAGGCCGCCGCCGCGCTGGAGCGCGCCTCGCTGGCGCGCGATATGGTGAGCGCCAAAACCGCGACCGAAACCGAGCGCGTGCGCAATACGCTGCTGGCCTCGATCTCGCACGATTTCCGCACACCACTGTCGTCCATTCTCGGCGCGGCGACCAGCCTGATCGACTATGGCGACCGGCTGGACGAGGCCGCCAAGAAAGACATGCTGTTGCAGATCAAGCAGGAAACCGAAGGGCTCGACGAGATGGTGCGCAATCTGCTCGCCATCACGCGCATCGACGCCGGCGCGCTGGAACTGCGCCGCGACTGGATCGACCTGCACGAGATCGTCGACCGGGTGGCCAGCGCGGCGCGGCGGCGCGGCGCACCGCATAAAATCGAAGTGGCGCTTCCGGCCGATCTGCCGCTGGTACGCGCCGACGCCACATTGGTCGAACAGGCGATCGGCAATGTGATCGGCAACGTCATCGCGCATACGCCGCCGCCGACCAAAGTGCTGGTCGATGCGACGGTCGCCGGCGACACCGTGGCGCTGCGCATCACCGACGACGGACCGGGGATTCCGGCGCAGGCCTTGCCGCAGGTGTTCGAGAAATTCATCAAGGCCGAGTCGCTGGCGGATGGCGGGCAGGGCACTGGCCTCGGCCTGGCCATTGCCAAAGGCATCATGGAGGCGCATGGCGGCGCGATCGCGGCCGAGAGCCCGCTTGCGGCAGGCCCCGGCACGCGTATCGTTTTGACATTCCCCCGTGAGGGCGTGCCGGCATGAGGACGAAGACACAGGTACTGGTGGTGGATGACGAAGCCGCCATCCTGCGCTTTCTCAAACCGGCGCTGGAGGCGAACGGCTACGACATGGTCAGCGCCGGCACGGTCGCCGAGGCGACCAAGCGCATCGCCGCGGAATCGCCCGATATCGTGCTGCTCGACCTCGGCCTGCCCGACGGCGACGGCAAAGAGGTCATCAAGCGCGCGCGCGAATGGTCGGACGTGCCGATCATCGTCTTGTCGGCGCGCGAGCGCGAGACCGAAAAGATCGAATCGCTCGACCTTGGCGCCGACGATTACGTCAACAAGCCGTTCAATGTCGGCGAGCTGCTGGCGCGCATGCGCACGGCGCTGCGCCATCGCATGCAGCGCAAGGCGGAGATCCCGGTGCTGCGTGTCGGCAATCTCGAAGTCGACGCCGTGCGCCATCGCGCCACGCGCGCCGGCATCGAGCTGAAGCTGACGCCGAAGGAATTCGAGCTGCTGTCGTTCCTGTCAAAGCATGCCGGGCGGGTGCTGACCCATCGGCAGATTCTCACCGCGGTCTGGGGGCCGGCGCACACCGAAGACACGCAATATCTGCGCGTCTATGTCGGCCAACTGCGGCAGAAGGTCGAAGAACACGCCGACGATCCGCGCATCATCCTGACCGAGCCGGGGATCGGGTACCGGATTGCGGAGAGTTAGTTGCCGAGGCGGCTATGTCTGCTTATGGCACATCGCAGCGCTCGCGGCGCCGCAAAATCTAGGACGCTATTGAGCCACCAGCGGACAAACGGGCGCTCATCAACCTCTATTAATGAGCACGCGGCCTAGCACTACTTTGGCAGATTAGGTTCGCCGTGGTCGGCGAGGAGTTTCTTAC
>JAQSCR010000667.1 GCA_029945495.1 Pseudolabrys sp.
GCGTCGACATCAAATTCGCCGACAAGCCGCCGGTCACCGCCGACATCATGATCGGCGCCGACGGCATTCACTCGACTGTCCGCGCGCAACTGTTCGGCGCCGAGCGCCCGCGCTTCACCGGCTGCGTCGCCTATCGCGGCCTGGTGCCGGCGGAAAAGCTCAGCGGTCTCGATCTGCCGGTGGAACAGCAAATCTGGATGGGGCCGGGCAAGCACTTCGTGCACTACTTCGTGCAGACCAAGAAGCTGGTGAATTTCGTCTGCCTGATCGATCGCGACGGCTGGACCAAGGAGTCGTGGACCGAACCGGGCGACGTCGCCGAGGTGCGCGCGGCTTACGAAGGCTGGCATGAGCAGGTGCGCTCGATCATCGCCTCGGTGGACGAGACCTTCGTCTGGGGCCTGTTCGATCGTGCGCCGCTGCCGCGCTGGTCGGTCAATCGCGTGACTTTATTGGGCGATGCCTGCCATCCGATGTTGCCGTTTCTGGCGCAGGGCGCGGCGCAAGCGATCGAAGACGGCGCCACGCTGGCCGCCGTGCTTGACGGCGCCGACGGCGATATCGCGGCGGCGCTGCAACGCTATGAGCGGCTGCGGCTGCCGCGCACCGCGCGGATCCAGACGGTCGCGGCCGGCAACAAGGACCGCAACCATTTGCCCGACGGCCCCGAACAGCGCGAACGCGACGCGGTCATGGCCGCGGGCGCGGCCGACTGGTCGATCGGCGCCAGCGCCTGGGTCTATGACCATGACGCCACCGTGGCCGCGGACTGACGGGAGCTTGCCGTCGTGCGTGGGCCCGGCGGTCGGATCAGGTCAACGCGCCCGGCACGATAGTCGCCGACAGCCGCAGCGTCGGCGGCGCCGTTTGCGTCTTCATGAGGTCGCGGCCGTCATACGCGCCGTCGGCGCAGATGAATTCGAACGACGCCAGGATACGGTCGATCGTCGCGCCGGCCAATGCGAACGGCAACAGCAACCGTTCGAAATGCACGACGCGGCCCTTGCAGTCGGTGACGTCGTGAACGGTGTAAACCGGATGGCCGCTGGTCACCGTCTGCCGAAACGGCGACAGCGCATCGCCGCAGGCGTTCGGCGGCAGCACCTCATCGAGATATTTCCCGCGACAATCCGCCGAGCCATAAACATGGCCGATGGTCGCGCCGTGCGAGATGATCTGAAAGCGCAATGCTGCCTCATTGCCGGTCACATCCAGGAAGCTGAGATTATGTGACACGCGCGACAAATCCTCGGCTTGCACGGCCTGCCATGACGGCACGCTTTGCTCACCTTTGACGCGTTTCCAGAATTTGAGCAGCCAGCGCTGATTGATCGCGCGGACCATATCGGGCCGTCCGTTGGAAAATTGCATCGACGCGAGCCCCCGCTCAAATCCGCCTTGACGGTCTTTTTTGCATTGCGGCAGATTTGCCGATAGGTAACGTAAACAACCGGGCGGCTGCATTATTCCGCACGAGTTTATTTTATTCGCCGGCCCGCATCGTGAGACGCGTGGCGCGTCAGGCCATCGCCAGCCGTTGCCGCGAGCGCAGCAGCAGCCAGGTCATGATCGACACATTCACTAAGTTCCAGCCGAGGCCGTTGAGAAACGCGATGTGGTAGGAGCCGGTCAGATCGAAGATCACGCCGGACAGCCAGCCGCCCAGCGCCATGCCGAGAATGGTGGCCATGATCACCAGGCCGACGCGCGTTGAGGCTTCCTGCGGCGGAAAATACTCGCGGATG
This sequence comes from Pseudolabrys sp., assembly GCA_029945495.1. GTDB lineage: Bacteria > Pseudomonadota > Alphaproteobacteria > Rhizobiales > Xanthobacteraceae > Pseudolabrys. Next base: position 1,746 of record JAQSCR010000667.1, read on the forward strand.
ATGATGGCGTAGCTTGGCACGATGCCGCCCTGAAACAGGCCGAACAGCGCCGAGATCACGTAAAGCGAGAACAGCCCGTCGAACAGCAGATACAGAAACAGCGCGACGCCCTGCAGCACCGAGCCGATCAGCAGCGTGCCGACGCCGCCGATCCGGTCGGCGACGAAGCCCGACGCAACGCGGCTGATGATGCCGAAGCCGAGCATCAGCGACAGCATGTCGGCGCCACGCGCCACGCCGTAACCGAGATCGCCGCAATAGGCGACAATATGCACCTGCGGCATCGACATCGCCACGCAGCAGGCGACGCCGGCGATGCACAGCAATACCTGCAAGGTGCGCGGCGACAGCGGCAGTGCCGCCTGTTTGGCCGCCGCGGCGACGCCGGAGGACTCGCTGTGGTGCGTCTCGATGCGCCGCCGGAGCAGCAGCGCCATCGGCAGCATGGTCACCAGGCAGAAAACCCCGATGCCGATATAAGTCGCGCGCCAGCCGATCGTGCCGGCGAGATAATTGCCCGCGGCGGCGACCGCGACGGCGATGCCGCGCCGGCGCACGAACCAGTGCGAGATGTCGGCCATCAACGGAGCGAAGGTCGCCGACGTGCCGATGCCGATCAGCGCGCCATGCGCTATCGCCACCAGCCACAGACTGCTGGCATAGCCGACGGCGATGTAGCCGGCGCCAAGCGCGATCGTGGCGATCACGACCGGCAGCGTGACGCCGAAGCGGTCGGCGAGGCGGCCGAGCATGACGCCGCCGCCGGCAAAGCCGAACATCGTCAGCGTGTAGGGGAGCGACGCGGCGGCGCGGTCGACGCCGAAGTCGGCTTGCATCGCCGGCAGTGCGACGACGACCGACCACATGCCGACGCCGCCGACGGTGCTGAGCGCCACGGCGACGGCCAGCCGCCACCACGCGTAGGGCGAGTCGACACCGTAGGCGGATGCGCCGCGTGTTGCTGCGTTCATGTTTCGAAGTCCCGGTCTGGCCGGGCGTTGGTAGCATAGTTAGCGTGAATAGCGCCACACACTCCGCACATTCCCGCGAAAGCGGGAATCCAGTTCTTTGACCAAGTACAGGGTCGGGGTTTCTAACGAAACTCCTTCATCACTTCCTTGCCGAACAACTTTATCGAATGACTCGCATCATCAAAATTCATGTCGCCGAATACCATCTGACACAGCAGGTAATTGATGCCGGCCTCGCGCTCTAACTTGCCGACATAATCGCGGACGGTCGCCGGCGAGCCGGCAATGCCGTGGCCGATCGCCTGCAAAGCTTCGAACTCGAGCGGATAGATCTCCTTCAGCAAAAAATCCTGCCCCGAACGCTTCCACAGAAACTCCATCGCCGCGCGCCAGCGCGGGTAGGCGGCTTTGGCGATTTGCTGCGCCTGCGCATCGGTCTCGGCGACGACGACATGCCGGGTGATGCCGATGCGCGGCAGGTCGGCCTCAGGCCGCCCAAGCTCGCGCCAGTCCTTGCGGTAGCGATCGCTGATCGCCAGCGCCCGCGCCGAAGGTCCGAGCGATACGACATTGATCGCCTTCGGCACTGCCCAGCCGATCGCGTCCGGCGTCGGCGCGCCATACCAGATCGGCGGGTGCGGCAATTGATAGGGCTTGGCCTGGATGACGAAATCCTTGAAGTTGAAAAACTTGCCCTCGAAATTCAGCACATCGCTCTCGAACGCCCGCATGATCACCGCGAAGGCCTCGTGATACAGGCCCGACGCATTGGTGGGCTCGATCCCATAGCGCTGATGCTCAACCAGTGCGCCGCCGCGGCCCACGCCGAGCATGAACCGGCCTTTGCTCAAATGATCCAGCATGCAGACTTCTTCATAGACGCGCAGCGGGTGATACAGCGGCAGCACGTAAACCAGCGGCCCCAGTTTGATTTTGCTGGTGCGCTGGATCGCAGCGCTGAGGAACACGCTCGGCGACGACGCCATGCCGAGCGGGCTCGAATGATGTTCCGCCAGATGATAGGCGCCGAAACCGGCCTGCTCGATGGCTTCGATCAGCCGCAGGCGCTCGTCGAGAAAGCTGCCCAATGGCGCCCCGTTGGTGTCGAGATGGTCGAATATTGCAAAATCCAACACGCGTGCTTCTCCGGTGACGAAGGGCGGGAATGGCGCTAGCCTATGGGCAAGCCGCCGACTGACCGAGCGGCTCTCGGGAGGAGTTCTATGCGAAAATCAGTTTTCGTTTCAGCGGCGATTCTGGCGGGTCTGCTGACGGCAGCGCCGGTATCCTCGTCACAGGCGCAGGACACCGTCAAGATCGGTTTGATCATGGCCTATTCCGGCCAGTTCGCCGATACGGCGGCGCAGATGGATAACGCCATCAAGTTGTACATCAAGCAGCACGGCGACACAGTCGCCGGCAAGAAGATCGAAATCATCCGCAAGGACACCGGCGGTCCGAACCCGGACGTCGCCAAGCGCCTGGCGCAGGAACTCATCGTCCGCGACAAGGTCGACATTCTCGCCGGCTTCACGCTGACGCCGGAAGCCTTCGGCGCCGCCGACGTTTCCGCCGAAGGCAAGAAGTTCATGGTGGTGATGAACGCGGCCACCTCGGCCATCACTTTGAAGTCACCTTATGTCGCGCGCACGTCCCTGACTATTCCGCAGCTCGAAAACACCTTCGGCGCTTGGGCGGCGAAGAGCGGCGTCAAGAAGGCCTATACCATGGTGTCCGACTACGGCCCCGGCATCGACGCAGAAACCTGGTTCCAGAAGGGCTTCAAAGGCGCCGGCGGCGACATCGTCGGCTCCGTGCGCATGCCGGTCGCCAATCCGGACTTCTCCGCCTTCGTGCAACGTGCGAAAGACCTCAATCCTGAAGCGATCTTCGTGTTCATTCCCGGCGGCGCGCAGCCGCCGGCTTTCATGAAAGCGCTGGCCGAGCGCGGCATGAATTCCAAAACCGTCAAGGTGATGGGCCAGGGTGAAATCACCATGGACGACACCGCGCTCAAGAACATGGGCGATGCCGGCTTGGGCATCATCACCGTGTTCCACTATGGCTGGGAACATAAGTCGAAGATGAACGAGGACTTCGTCAAAGCCTACAATGCCGAGTTCAAGCGCAACCCCGATGTGTTCTCGATCGGCGGCTGGGACGGCATGCACCTGATCTACGAGGCGTTGAAGAAAACCGGCGGCAAGGCCGACGGCGATAGTCTGATCGCGGCGGCCAAGGGCATGAAATGGGAAAGCCCGCGTGGCCCCATTTCGATCGACCCGGATACCCGCGACATCGTGCAGACGGTCTATATCCGCAAGGTCGACAAGGTCGGCGGTGCGATCCAGAACGTCGAATTCGACAAGGTCGAGAACGTCAAGGACCCGGCGAAATAACCATGCCTGTCATTCCGGGACGGCGCGAAAGCGCCGGACCCGGAATCCAGCAAAAATCGCTGTCAAATTTCTAGATTCCGGGTTCGCTCGTTTCACGAGCACCCCGGAATGACGGATTTGGCCGGCTCGTAGCGCGCGCTCCCCCCTCGCACAGCGCGCCCACTCGCCTTATGTTGGGGGCCTACGATTCGTCCAAAGGCGCCAATTCAAGACGCCCAACCGCAAGATCGCCCGCCGATGGAAGCGCTCAACCTCCCGCGTCCTGCCTGGATGACCGAAGACCTCGTGATGCTCGAAGAGCAGGCGCGGCGGTTCATCGCCAGCGAATTCACACCGCATCTCGATCGCTGGCATGAAGCAGGCAGCTACGAACGCGACGTCTGGACCAAGGCCGGCGGCGCCGGCCTGTTGTGCGCCATGATCCCGGAAGAATATGGCGGCGCCGGCGGCACCTTCGCGCATGAAGCGGTGATCAGCCGCGAACTATCGCTCAGCGGCTTCGATTCGTTCGGCGCGCCGCTGCATTCCGGTATCGTCGCACCGTATATTCTGCGTTACGGCACCGAGGAGCAGAAGAAGCGCTGGCTGCCGAAACTCTGTACCGGCGAGATGGTCGGCGCCATCGCCATGACCGAGCCCGGCACCGGCTCAGACCTGCAGGGCGTGCGCACCAAGGCCGAGAAATCCGGCAACGGCTACGTGCTCAACGGCGCCAAGACCTTCATCACCAACGGCCAGCAGGCCAACCTCATTATCGTCGTCGCCAAGACCGACCCGAAGGCCGGCTCCAAGGGCGTGTCGCTGATGGTGGTCGAGACCGACGATGCGCCCGGCTTCCGCCGCGGCCGCAAGCTCAAGAAGCTTGGCTTAGATGCCGCCGACACGTCGGAATTGTTTTTCGACGACGTCAAGCTGCCGGCCGAAAACCTGCTCGGCTCGGAAGAGGGCCAGGGCTTTTACCAATTGATGAAGGATCTGCCGCAGGAGCGCCTGATCGTCGCGGTGAATGCCATCGCCATGATGGAGCGCGCGCTGGCGCTGACCGTCGATTACGTCAAGCAACGCCAGGCCTTCGGCAAGAAGATCATCGAGTTCCAGAACACCCAGTTCGTGCTCGCCGAATGCAAGACCGAGGTCACCATCGCCAAGGTGTTTCACGATTACTGCATCGGCCTGCACCTCGAGG
>JAQSCR010000668.1 GCA_029945495.1 Pseudolabrys sp.
CGGCCAGAACGTTCGCTCCCAAGGCCTCGACCGCCGCCTGTGCGTGTCGGTAAAGGGTCAGGTTCAGGTAAACCCCATCAAAGGCATACTTCGGCAAGGGCAGCCGGTGTTGGTCGGCCATCGCCCCGAGCGTCTTCATGCCCAAGCCCCGCCCCTCAACCAGCTTCGTGCCGCCAAAGACATACTGCAGCTTCGGGTTTCGGTTGAGCATCGGGGCATTGAACGCCTGCAATTGCTCCAGCGTGATGGGAGGCAACGGCGCGCCCGGGCTCTTCACGGTGATGGTGTCTGCCGTTACGACGAGATGACAGGTCGCTCCCGTGATATCGTAGTCCCGGTGGACCAGCGCGTTGATCACCGCTTCGCGCACGGACTCGAAAGGCAGGGCGGCCTTCTCCGTGCGTTCCATATGACTGCGGTCGATTACGGTGCGGAGCTTGTCACTCTTCAGCCAGGCTTGCACGGCATCGGGGATCAGGATCATCGGACCGTCAAAATCCAAAATCTCATGCTCGCCATCCGGGTATTCAATGGTGCCGTTCAGCCCGGCCTGCGGCAGCACATCCCTGGGAGCCTGGCCGAAGAGCACCACCGCCAAACCGGTTGGCACCAGCCTGCGCCCTTTCCGGCTCAGAAATCCCTGCAATTCGAGGCGGCGGTTGAAGGCGACAGAGCCCACCGGCTCCTTGAGTTTTGCCCGGACCCGATAGCGCTGCAACGCCTCGACCGACAAATCATCCAGTGTCACACCCGCCTGCGCGGCCTCCAGGCTCGAAAGCGGCGAGGTTTTCGGTGCCTTGCCTTGCTTCGCCTCGGCGGCTCGCTCCCGGGCCTGCCCGATGAATTTCTTGTTTGCATGCTGGATTTGCTCCTGCAGATCGCGGTCAAACATCCGGACGGTCACGCCATTATCCTGCAGGTGCTTGATGCCTTTCCGGTCAACGGATGGATCGGGATCCTCGATGCCCACCCACACCTCCTTGATCCGCGCCAGCACGATCCGCTCGGCACAACTGAGTTTCGGATGCTTGCGAGCACCGGGTGCGCATGGCTCCAGCGTGGCAAACAGGACCGAACCATCCAGCCGTTCATTGGGGCGTTTGCGTTCCAGCAGGGTGTATTCCGCATGATCGCCATGGCGCAACTCGCCCCGGTGGGCGGTATCGACCGTGCCATCTGGTTTTACGAGCACCGCCCCGACTAGCGGACTGGCCTTGCCGTCGGCCCGGGGCTCGTTGACCGACTTGTTCATCACCGCGACGGCCAGTTCCATCATCTTGCGCGGGTCAAACTTTGGCTTGGCGGGCATTGAGATGGAAGTTCGTTATGCAGCCGACCGGCCGGCTGATGAATAATGTGCGAGGCTGCCCGGCATGCCGGCCGGCTTCAAGGTCGTCCTTGTGCTCATTCTCGCCCTCGGGATCGTCGTCAGCTTCGCCTGCTTTATCGCCAGGGTCATCATCATGCTGTTCATGTTGCTGCTCACGCCGGTAATGTTGCCCTCGGCATTGGCAGGGCGGCGGCTTCGATGATGAATTTGTGGTGGCTCATGGCCGCTTTCCCGATGTGGACACACCCGTAATCACTGCGTTTGCAGACGCTCCAAGGGCGTTAACCAGCAGCTTTATGTCATGATCCCAGTAGTCCCGTCTGACCTCTATAGCTTGGAGGTGAAGCAATGATCGAATAGACAACGGTAGAGCATTAGCCGGAGGCAATTTCCCACCCTTCACTAGAAGGGGAATCACCTTTTGCCCACTCTTCAGTGCTGCTTCGAGCTCACGCCGCACCCAATCAGATTCGTTATCTATTCGCCGCAGTCCCCATTCTTCTGCACTGAGCCAGTTGGGGCCAATAATCACGATCACGGTTAAAGAGGTCTTCAGGCTGCTCTCAATCTCAGATGGCCAGTGAGCCCCCGCTGGAATCGAGGACAAGTCCATAAAGACGGATCCTGCCCCAAAGGCCTTTAGCAAGGTGTCACGAACCAATAGCGCCTCGGCACTGGCGTCATCACGACGGTAGTTGATGAAAATGGAAGGCGTTACTGCTTTCACGGGGGCTATAGCGCCGCCGACGAGCCGGGCTACGATCTGCCGGCATCGTTGCTCCAATGTCGTAATCTCAGCCGTCGGCTTGTTTTCAGGAAACAGGGCATAGTCAACAAGAGCCGTCAGAAGCTGCCCAACCATCGGATCGGGCTCCAACTTCCAGAACGTCCGAAGCTTGTTTGCTTTGGATGTCCCATTCGTGACGTAGCAGTCCGAGTGAATATCTACGCCGACAACCTCATGAACAAATTCACCAAATGTTCGGTCACTGAAGTCGAGCACGTAGCCTCCCGACATTTTAAGAAATATTTCCAGCGGCTTTCGCTCGACGGTGGTGAGTGAACTCATGCTCCCCCCTTCTTTTCAACGGTCGCCACGCTCAACTCCCCGCTCAGCAGCTTCGGCAGCAGCGTATCGTGTAGAATGGCGAGGGTGCGGGATCGCTGGTGAATCATGGTTTCGCCTCCAATGAGCGGAACAATTCTGCTCCGAGCACCTGTAGGCGGGAAACTAGCTCACGGACTTCGGGCGCACTGAGGGAGATTTTTCGTCCGAGCAGTGCAGGTGAATCTCCAGTTGCCGACAAATAGTCCTCGTCTACTACGCCCATTTTATGGGCGAGCAAATGGCGTTTTTGGAAAGCACGTAGCACGTGTGCCCAATCCGAGGGATCAGCCACTGCGGCGAAATCCACACCAAACTGCATACGCACGCGATCACGAGCGGCCACGATGTTTTGAAATCGTATTTCGGCAGCGCTTTCCGGATTTGCAGCCTTCGAGGCAAACACGCGGCAAGTTTCTCGACCGAAGCCATCGAATGCTGATACGCAGTCTTCAATTGCGTTCTCGATGAGGGCGCTCGCGAGTGCTGGCTCCTGCGTTTCAGCGACGCCAAGGAGTTTTTCGACGAGCTCCAAATTCTTTGCAAGGATCTGCCGTGAGTTGTGGATTCCACAGTCAGGGCAGAAGCCGAACACGCCATAGATCATGTATCGCAGGGTGCATTGATCGCACACTACCTCGGTTTCTAGCTTCTTCTCCCGGTAGTGCCGAATGGGCGTCGGTTGGCCAGTCACCTTCATGCTGATACCGATGCCGAATCCGCCACGGGGTTGATGATTAAACTCGAGCGCCTTCATGTCCTTCAGCAACGCACCCGTAAGCTGGTTGAGGACAACTGACTTCGCATACTCTATCTGAGCCTTCGTGAAGAAATGATTGGGTGCCTCGGTGTGTCCGCAATATGGGCAATGGCACGGGAGATTCTCTCCCTTCAGTCCTGTGCCCAATTGAATTTTAAAATAACTCTCGCATTTGGGCTCCGGGCACTCGCGTCCGATCAGACCATCGGAGTCAGATGGCATCAGAACGCTTATTTGGTTACCAAGCCGACGCAGGTGATTCATATTTGGTTAGCGTCAGCGGGTGCATTTACTTTCAACCAAGTCAGAAGCCGTTCGGATGCGTCCGATATTTTGTCCGGGGCGATTCCCTCTTTGCTCAAGACGCGACGGAATCCGATTTTCATGCGAGCCTGAAGATTTTCACGGCTCTGCCAATCGACTCCACTGTTTGATTCGGCAGTCGCTAGCAGAGAATTGAGCAGTTCAGCATTCGGAGCGGTGCTGATTGACTCACTGACTATGAAGGACCGGAGGCCATCGCGGAGATTCGTAAAAACTCCTGAATAGTCTCCAACACCCACGCCCGCGGGAGGCGCTGGGTGAGTGCTCGGTTCGGTAGGCGTTGGCGGCGTCTCGCCCGACTCAATAGGTTGCTCAGCCTCGTCATCCACAACCTCTTCACGCGCCTCCGGAGCTTCGGTCAACACTCCCAAAAAAGCTGTGCGATCTATGCCATAAAGTAACCGGCTTGGTTCGATACGAAGCTCGATGGCTTCTTCTCTTCCGCCAACTGTCAACGATACAACCAAGACTGGTCCAGCGCCATCCAGATCAACTTCCGCTTCGATACCGACTGAACGGTCAATCCGGTCGCAGAGATGCTTGAATCGCTCGTATGGTTCGCGAGTAAACACAAGGTTGGGCTGCTTTCCCTCAAGGGCGTTCAGCAGCAGTCCGACTATGGCGTCACCCGTGTGCAAAAACGAACGAGCGTGATCCTCTTCGATGACATCGAGGAAGCCGTCTTTGCCGTGCGCTACAGGTCCGTTCTCATTTCGCATCTCGCTTAAAGCGTCGGAGAGTTTGTTAAACGCCGACAGAATCTTATCAAGCTTACTGGCACCGCGGGAATTTTGTAAACCTAGTGATTTTAAGGCCGCGCCAAGTAACTGTGTAGAGGTCGGGTCCGAAGTTGGAAGGGGTTCCCCAAATTCACCCAAGATCGTGATGCAAACGCATTCTATAAATGACTTCACATGCTCAACAACTCCGTGCCCGTCACCAGCGATGCAGTTGGAAATTGCCTCATGATACTTCGCTAGAGCGGGTGCCTGCGGCCAACGTTCGCTTGCGCGACGATAGTTCGGAAGCGGAAGCGTAGCGTTGAGGTTCATGCGCTAGGTGAAGCTGGCGCGGCGCGCAATTCTCCACTCAGCAACTTCGGCAGTAGCGTGTCGCGCAGGGTGGCGAGGGTGCGGGATTGAGTGCGGTTGGCTTCGGCTTGTTCAAAGAGCGGCGCGCAGGTGCGGTGGAAGGCTTCTAAAATCTTTGGCTCGTTTGGCACCGCGACTTTCATATTACCAATGATTTCTGGCCGCACAGCGGGATAGGCTCCGCCATCGGCCATCTGGCCGAGGTGGTCAGAGACTTCGGGCTGAGTCATCGCAGCATGAACGAATGACCACGGAGCTTTTGTCGGCGTGAGAACGGCGAAGCCTGTGGAGGCGACACGATTCTTCGGTGGGTTCAGCGCGAGGAAATAGGAGCCTCGGTCAGGGCGGACGGTAGAAAGGACGGTGTCCCCATGCCGTAAGCGGCGGCGTGCTCGGCTCGGTTCTTCGCCGCGAGTGTAGGTGTCAATGTTCGCAATGTTGCCGCGACTCACTTCCGAAATTTCGATGTATTCTAGTGTCTCCAAGTCATCGTCCTTGCCGAGCGTCCATGCGTTCATGGCGCAGACTTCGTCGATGGCGATGTGACGCCAGCCGACCGGGAGTTTCCCGTATTCCCCTTCCTCGAAGTGCTCAGGGAAGAGGGCGGCGGTGGCTGGGTCGAGCCCAGCTGGGGGCACGCCGTCGAGTTTGGCGCGGACGGGGTCGAAATCCACGAACCAGCTCTGGAACAGCGCCCGCGCCATCGCCTCCAACGTCGCGTTCATTCGCCGGCTCAACTCGATCTTGTCGTCCAGGGCCCCAAGCACCGCCGCGATGGCTTTTTGCTCGGTGCTGGGTGGGACGTCGAGATCTCTCACATACACAGCCGACCGAGTCGTTGACGGGATTGGGGAACCCTCATCAATTTCCCCCAGTTTATGATACGTGATGGCGTAGTAGAGCCACCGCATGTCGAGTTCGGTCTTTGGGACGACGTAATATGCCGTGTCGATGACGAAGAAAGGTTCGTGGCAAAACTGGATGCCGCGGTAAGCGCCCTTGCGTCCGAGAATGACACCTGGTCCGGGAGCGAGTGACTGCTCCGTCCATCCGATCGGCCCATTACTCCCGAAGACACGAAACTTGCCGTGCGTCTTGTCATAGTCGCGCAGCGCTTTGCCATACTCGAGCGAGATTTCCTCACCCCACGTGCTTGCTCTCCATTCACGCGCCATAGCCGAGCCCCTTCAAATTTGCATTTATTGTTTTCTCCAGTTTTGTGGATTCGGAGAATTGATCACGTAATTCGGCGACGAGGCGCGGCATCTTTTCCTCGAAAGGCTCGCCGTCGTCGGCAATTTCCTCGGCGCCAACGTAGCGGCCGGGTGTGAGGACGTGGCCATGCGTGGTGATTTCGGCAGTGGTGGCGGATTTTGCGAAACCAGCCACGTCTGCGTATTTGCCGGCACCCTTGTCTCCCCGCCAAGCGTGGTAGGTGGAAACAATCTTCTTGAGATCCGCGTCGGTCAGCTCGCGGTGGACGCGGTCAACGAGAGTGCCGAGTTTACGGGCGTCGATAAAGAGGGTGCTCTTACGGCGGTCCCGGCGTTTGCAGTCGTGCTTATTTTTCGCAAGGAACCAGAGGCAGACGGGAATCTGTGTGCTATAAAAAAGCTGGCCGGGGAGGGCGACCATACAGTCCACGAGGTCGGCTTCGATGATGGCCTTG
>JAQSCR010000669.1 GCA_029945495.1 Pseudolabrys sp.
GGCTGGATCGTCAGGCCAGGAAAGCGACATCGTGCGAGCGCTACGCCAGGGCGCGTCTAACAGCATCAGCCAAACCGGCCAGCAGGTCGTCAGCCGCCAGCTCAACATCGCACCAACATTGACTATACGGCCAGGCTTCCCCGTCCGCGTGATCGTCACGCGCGACCTGGTCCTGGAACCCTATGGAGGTTGACATTATGAAGCTGAAACTTGGTCCGCTCGCAGACGATAAGCCGGTGAAGATCACCCTCGAACTTCCCGCGGCGCTGCACCGTGATCTCACAGCTTACGCCGACGTGCTCACTCGCGAGGGCGGGCAACCTATAACAGATCCCACAAAGCTCATCGGCCCCATGATCGCGCGCTTCATGGCGACCGATCGCGCGTTTGCGAAAGCGCGACGGAATCAATCGTAGATTCTTGTTTAGAGAAAACGGGATCGCCGATTGGCGCCGATGGAGAACGCGCCTCGGACATCTTCCGGGCCAGACTGAGCATACGCCTGAGAGCCGGATTTTCGTTTCGCGGCGACCAGACCGCGCTGAACGCCAACTCTTCCCCGAGAAGCGGGCGATAGATGACACCCGGAAAATGCATCGCCGTCGCCGCCTCGCTGATCAGCGTCAACCCTCGACCGAGCGCCACAATCTGCATGAGACTGTCCCGCCCAACACCATGCCGTTCGACCATCGGTCGATCGCCGGCCTCGACCAATCGTTTCACCAGAAAATCGCCGATATCAGATTCCGGCCGTGCTTCGCCAAAAACGAGAGGCTGGCCGCGCAGGTCGGGCCAATCGACTTCCGACAATACAGCGAGCTTGTGATGCGAAGGCAGGGCGACGAACAGCCGCTCGGTCCAGAGCTGCGTCACGTCGCAATCCGTCAATGCCGGATCCCCTGTGACGAAAGCAACATCGAGTCTGTGTTGCCGGACAGCGGCAAAATGGTCCGACGGCGCACCATCGACGAACTCTAGGCGGACACCGGCATGACCGGCGTCGAAGGCTTGGAATAGTTCCGCGAGAAAGCCAGAGGCCATCGAAGATAAAATGCCGATGCGCACAGCGCCGTCCTCGGCACGCCCGATCGCTCCGACATCCGTTACGGCGTGACCGATCTGATCGAGGGCTATACGGGCGCGATATAGGAACCGCTGCCCCGCATAGGTGAGCTTCACGCCCTCATGAGAGCGGATAAAAAGGGCTGCGCCAATTTCGTCCTCAAGATCGCGAATACGACGGCTGATGGACGATTCTTGGACGCTGAGCGCCTTCCCAGCACCACGAAAGCTCCGTTGTTCAGCGGCAGCGACTACATAGCGGAGATGACGCAGTTCGATCATCAAACGCTGCAGCCTTCGCAACACGAACAAGCGTTTGACTTAGACCAGCAGTAGAGTTGCAAGTGCCTGCCAGAAAATGCGTGGGCCTCCGACTTCTTACCTGTCCGCGCAGCAATTGCCGGCGCACTGAACGGCAGTCCGATGCCGAAGGCATCGTGCGGGATGGTCGCCGATACGGTATGCATCGTCCTATTCTCTTTCATCATTAAATACTTGGCGCCACCCTCTCGGCTTCTTGCCAATTGGCAACATACTTTATCATCGATAAATTTTCGACAAAACGTTTATGGTTGATAAATTGTTAAGCGAACAGGTGAGAGACCATGACGAAGGTGCAGCGCGAGTCAGTGATCCGAGAAGCTTTAGACCTCCTCAACGAAGTTGGTGTGGATGGACTGACGACTCGAAAACTTGCTGAACGTCTCGGCGTTCAACAGCCTGCCCTCTATTGGCATTTCGAGAACAAGCGTGCCTTGCTCGATGCCTTGGCGGAGGCGATGTTGGCGGAGGGCCACGCGCGCGCTCTCCCCAAGCCAGACGAGAATTGGCCGACATTCCTCGGGGAGAACGCGCGTAGCTTTCGACATGCGCTGCTCGCCTATCGCGATGGTGCCCTTATCCATGCGGGCACGCGACCGTCCGACCAACAGTTCGAGAGCATTGAAGCGCAGTTACGCTTGCTTTGTGAGGCGGGGTTTTCACCCGGTGACGCCGCCAAGGCGCTCCTTGTGATCGGCCACTATGTCGTAGGGTCGGCAATTGAACAGCAGGCGAGCGATACCGACGATTGCCACCGGAAACCCGAAGCTGAATCAGTTCAAATGCCGCCGCTTGTCGCCGCCGCATTTGAGGAAGTCGGAAAGGCTCTGCCTGACGCTGCTTTCGAATATGGCCTTGCGGTCCTCATCGAGGGGCTGACCTGCAATCGATCCGTTCGAAGGCGGAGCCAAGTCAATCGAAGTAAAAAGTAACAAGGAGCCTTTGAACCTCCATCACATTCTTTGGAATGCAGACATCATGTCAGATCGTAATTAGTTTCTCATAATTGGAGCGGGGCCAACAGGCCTTGTGCTTGCCATCGAATTGGCTCGCAGAGGCATTCGTGTACGTGTCGTCGAAAAGGCATCAGGGCCTTCTAAAGCATCACGGGCAAAGGGTCTTCAACCACGCAAGCTCGAACTCTTTCACAGACTTGGTCTCGCCGATGCTGTGCTCGCAAGCGGCGGTCAAACAGTCCGTTTCATATCCGGCAATATCCGTAGCCACTACACCGCTTTTTTGGCTCTTCCCTTCTCGGAAATCAGCTCCCATTCATAGCAGTGCGATAGCGGGATCTAAAGTTCGTAAACCTGACCGAACCTGATCCACATCGCATTTGGTGAAGCTTGGTCGGCACATACTGCGACGGTGGTCGCCAGCAATGCGTTACGTGGAGATCTCGATGGAAGATAAGAAATATCTGACTGCCGAGGAAGTCTCAGACCGCTATCGGGGCGGAGTCTCAGTCGGCACATTGCGAAACTGGCGAGCAATGAGGATCGGACCCACCTTCGTCAAAATCGGCAAGGCCGTTCTTTACCCTGCGGCTGAACTTGATGCTTGGGATCAGAAGAATATGATTATTTGCCGTGCACCAAAGCGACTCAGCATGGATACCAGTGAGGGAGCGTGATGATCACGACGGAGAATGTATAACCGCTCCCAATTCCAGCCACCATGCCTCTTTGCAGTTTTAAGATTTCTTATTATTTTCAAATACATAGATAGAATGAGTTGCCTCCTGCACAACCATCCGTCCGGCGACCCGACGCCGTCGCGCGCCGATATCCAGATGACGCAGGCGATCATCGATGTCGCCAAGCCGCTCGGCATTTCCGTGCACGACCACATCATCGTCGGCAAGCAAGGTCATGCCAGCTTCAAGGGGTTGAAGCTGATTTGATGTTCTTTCACCCTCCCCCTTGCGGGGAAAGTCGCGAGCGTAGCGAGCGGGGTGGGGGTTTTCGCCACCTTAATGCCCCCCACCTTGCTCGCCTTCGCTTCGCTCGGCGATCGACCCTCCCCGCAAGGGGGAGGGTAAGAAGCGCCTACTGCCGCACCAGCATGATCTCGACTGCACTTTCCGGAACGCGGCGCCAATTGCCGCCCTCCACCTCTTCAAAGCGCCAGCCGTTGCCGCGCGCGAGAACAAGCACCAATTCGCCGCGATCGAGCCGCCATTGCGTGAAGTTCAAACGCGTGATTTCGGCGTCGCAACCCGGCTGCGCGCTGAGCGCGAAGCCGTCGCGCAAAGCCGAACTCGCCAGCGACAGCGTGCAGAGCGTCTTGCCGCCGCGCGTCATCGCCCAAGTGCCTGCCACCTGCTCCGGCGGCTTCGGCGGCGGACCGCCAGCGGCGGCCGCTTGCAAGAACAGCACGCCAACGCCCGGAGTCGGCGCCTCATACATTCCGCTTTCCACTTCGCTGAACTCGACGAGCGCTTTGCCATCGGCGTCGAGCAGGAACAGGTTGTCGTTCTCCGGGAATTTCCAGCCGGTGACGCGCGACACGATGGGAAACAGATTGGCGCAATTGGCGTCGAATTCAACCTTGAAGCCGACCGGGGTCGCGTCGGCCTTGAAGGTGACGCTGCAAATCTTATCGCGGTCGGCGTTCGAAAACTCCCACGCGCCGAGCACGCCCTTGGCGGAATCGCCGAGCGCCTGCGTCTGCGCCAGCGCCGGGCCGGCCGCGACCAGCGCAATCAGCAACGGAGTGATCCGGGCCAGTTTCATGGCTTCCTCGGGCCGCCCTCGCCCTTAGTGTCTTTGACTTTGACGATCTCGTAGATGCCGGCGATGTCCTTCGGGTCGCCGAGCGCAACGTAACGATCGTCCGGCGTCTCGAAGCGCACGCGGGTCTTGCGCAACGGATCGACCAGGTCGATCGTCCAGCCTTCCAGCAGACGCCAGGCGGAGATGTCACCCGTGACGGGGAAGCTCTTCTCGCAGCCGGGCGCCACTTCGATCTGATAACCGCCGATGCCGAATTCCTGCTTGAGCGTGACGCGGCAGCGCTTCTTGCCGCTCTTGTCGCGAATTTCCCAAGCGCCGAAAGTATTGGCAAGCATGGCCGGCTCAACGCCCTTGGTGTCGAGCGGCTTGACCGGCTCAAAGTCGAAGGCCTTGGCCGGGCCGATCAGGCCCGCCATCAGTGCAACGATGACAAATCCGCGCCGCATGCCGTTCACCGCTTCGGCGGATAAGGCGTTTCCGGCACCGGCGTCAGCGGCGGCTTGCCGGCGGCCCAGGCCAGAATGTTATCGACCAGCAACTGGTCCATCGCCGCGCGCGTTACCTCGGTCGAGGAGCCGAGATGCGGGAACAGGACGATGTGATCCATCTCCAGCAGTTCTTTCGGCACCTCCGGCTCCTTGGCGAAGACGTCGAGGCCGGCGGAATAGATCGTGCGGCTTTTCAAAGCCTCGATCAAAGCCGGCTCGTCGACCACGGAGCCACGCGCCATGTTGATGACGATGCCGCGGGGGCCGAGCGCCTTGAGCACGTCGGCATTGATCAGGTTTTGCGTGGCCGGGCCGCCCGGCACGATGACCATCAGCGTGTCGACGTCGTGCGCCATGTCCAGGAGCTTGGGATAGTACTTGTAGGTGACGTCCTGCGGGTTGCGCGAGTGGTAGACCACCGGCACGCCGAAGGCTTCCAGACGTTTGGCGATCGCCTTGCCGATGCGGCCCATGCCGACCATGCCGACGGTGCGGTCGCGCAATGTCGCCTTGGAAAGCGGATATTGCGCCTTCGGCCATTTGCCGGCGCGGACATAGCGGTCGGCCTGCGGAAATTCGCGAACCGTACAGAGCAGCAGGCCGAGCGCGGTGTCGGCCACTTCCTCATTGAGCACATCGGGCGTGTTGGTGACGACGATGCCGTGAGCGCCGGCCCATTTGGCATCGACATGATCGTAGCCGACGCCGAAGCTCGAAATCTGCTCCAGCTTGGGAAAGCGGGTCAGAAATGTGCCGTCGACTTTATTGCTGGTGTAAGCAAGCGCGATGGCGCCGATCTTCGGGCCGACGTCCTTGATGAAGGCGTCCTGGTCCTTGGCTTCGAGCAGGTAATGCAGATTGACCGCCGGTTCCAGCCCCTTGACCAGCACCGGCTTGCGCGCGCCGATCAACAGCACGTCACGCTTTTCGCCCGCCATCATTCAGCTCCCTTAGGTTCCACGCAGCAATCCTATCACGCGTCAGATCAATGCGGTGATCGGCATTTCGACAAAATTCTTGAACGCCGCCAGCAGCTCGGCGCCGAGCGCGCCGTCGACCACCCGATGGTCGCAGGACAAAGTGACCGTCATGACGCTGACGAACTTGACGCTGCCGTCCTCGGCCTCGACCGGGGCACGGCGCGAGGCGCCGACCGCTAAAATGGTCGCATGCGGCGGATTGATGATGGCGGAAAACTCGCGCACGCCATACATGCCGAGATTGGAGATGGCGCTGGCGCCGCCTTGATACTCGTTAGGTTTCAGTTTCTTGGCGCGCGCGCGCTCGGCCAGATCGCGGATTTCCGAGGAGATCGCCGTCAGCGACCTGGCTTCGGCGTTACGGATCACCGGCGTGATCAGCCCGCCGTCAAGCGCCACGGCGATGCCGATGTCGGAATGGGTGAAGCGCAGAATACGGTCGCCGGCCCACGCCGCGTTGGCGGCCGGTATGCGCTGCAAGGCGGCGGCCCACGCCTTGATGATGAAATCGTTCAGCGACAGTTTGAACGCCGCATTGCCGTCCTTGTCCTTGGGCGCGGCGGCATTGGCCTCCTCGCGCATCGCCATCAGGCGGCCGATCTCGATATCGGCGGTCAGATAGAAATGCGGAATGGTCTGTTTGGCCTCGACCAGCCGTTTGGCGATTGTTGCGCGCATGCCGTCGAGC
>JAQSCR010000670.1:0-3453 GCA_029945495.1 Pseudolabrys sp.
CGGCCACTTCGTCGCCAAGCCTTGGTGGTAGCCGGTTGCCTCTAGGCCGGCATAGTGGCTCTGGTTGCAGGCGCCGGGGACATATCATAACGAGTGAATGTAAGTGATAACGCCCAACTATCGCTTGGCGCGCCCCAGAGGTAGCAACATACTCAAATCCAGTCGGGGGACGCAGCCGTGAGCGAAACCGAGACGCGCGCAACGGTCAACGCACTCTACGACGCGTATCGCCGGCAGGACGCCAAGCGCATCGCCGAAATGGTGCATGAGGATATCGATTGGGTGATTTACGGCCCGATCGAAGTCTTTCCATTCGCTGGCTTGCGCCGCGGCCGAGAAGCGGTGTTGCAGGCTCTCGCCGCCATCGGCGAGGCCTATGCGCTGGAAAAGCATGCGATTGAAATCATGATCGTCGATGGTGACCGCGCCGCGGTAATGGCGGATTTGAGTTTGAAGCAACGCGCGACCGGTCGGACGCTGCGTTTCCGGGTGACGAATTTCCTGCGGATCGAGAACGGCCAATTGATCGAGTTTCGCGAATTCTCCGACAGCTTCGATCAGGTCGAACAGGCGATCGGCCACGCCGTTGTGCTTTAATCCTCCGCTTCGAGACAGCCTATGACGAATACCGACAGATCAAGCGCGCCGCCGGCGTCGCCCGGGCCGGATCGCTCCGCCCCGGCGCGCGCCGTGGTGATGGCGATCCAGGATGCGTTCGCCAAGGCCGACTACGCGCGCATGGCCGCGCTCTATGACGACGAGATCGACTGGCTGTTTCATGGCCCGGTGTCGATCTTTCCCGAAATCGGCCACCGCCACGGCAAGGTCGCCGTGTTCAGGGCGTTCGAGGCGCTCAACACGCTGTATCGCTTCGACCGGTATGTGATGGACCAGTTGGTGGCGGAAGCCGACTGGGCGGCGGGCATCGCCGATGTGACGATGACGCAGCGGGCGAGTGGGCGCACGATCCAATGCCGTATTGCCAGCTTCCATCGCGTGCGCGACGGCCGCCTGATCCACTATCGCGGCTTCAACGACAGCTTTGACGCGGTCGAACAGGTGCTGGGGCGGATCATCACCCCCTGAGCGGCCACCCTTGACGCCGCCGCCATCCCGCGCGATCTGAAGGCTTGTCACGAGTGGCGGACCCGCAATGACCCAGGCGACCCAGCAGAAATTGATCAAAGGCGCGACCGGTGACTGGGAAGTCGTCATCGGCATGGAGGTTCATGCCCAGGTTTCGTCCAAGTCGAAGCTGTTTTCCGGCGCCTCGACCGAATTCGGCGGCGCCCCCAACAGCCATGTCTCGCTGGTCGACGCGGCGATGCCGGGCATGCTGCCGGTGATCAATGCCGAATGCGTCAACCAGGCGGTGCGCACGGGCCTTGGGCTCAACGCCCAGATCAATCTGCGCTCGGTGTTCGACCGCAAGAACTATTTCTATCCCGACCTGCCGCAGGGCTACCAGATCAGCCAGTACAAGCAGCCGGTGGTCGGCGAAGGCGTGGTCGTGGTCGATTTGGCGGACGGCGAGGCGGTGACCGTCGGCATCGAGCGGCTGCATCTCGAGCAGGACGCCGGCAAAAGCCTGCACGACCGCCACCCGTCGAGTTCCTATGTCGATCTCAACCGCTCCGGCGTCGCGCTGATGGAGATCGTGTCGAAGCCGGACTTGCGGTCGTCGGAGGAGGCCAAGGCCTTCCTTACCAAGCTGCGCTCGATCATGCGCTATCTCGGCACCTGCGACGGCAACATGGAAGAAGGCTCGTTGCGCGCCGACGTCAATGTCTCGGTGCGCCGACCGGGCGAGCCGCTCGGCACCCGCTGAGAGATCAAGAACGTCAATTCGATCCGCTTCATCGGCCAGGCGATCGAGCACGAGGCGCGCCGGCAGATCGCGATCGTCGAAGGCGGCGGTACGATCGTGCAGGAGACGCGGCTGTTCGACGCCGGCAAGGGCGAAACACGCTCGATGCGCTCGAAGGAAGAGGCGCATGACTACCGTTATTTCCCCGATCCCGATCTTCTGCCGCTGGAACTGACGGCTGAGGCGGTAGCAAGCCTGAAGGCGAAGCTGCCGGAGCTGCCGGATGAGAAGAAGGCGCGCTTCGTGTGCGACTTCGTTCTGTCGGCCTATGACGCCGGCCAATTGGTGGCCGAGCGCGAGATCGCCGACTACTTCGAAGCGGTGGCGCAGGGGCGCGACGCCAAGCTTGCGGCCAACTGGGTGATCAACGAACTGTTCGGGCGGCTTAACAAAGCCGGCCAGGCAATCGCGACCTCGCCGATCGGCGCGGCGCAACTTGGCGGGCTCATCGAGCTGATTTCGGACAAGACGATTTCCGGCAAGATCGCCAAGGACTTATTTGAGATCCTGTGGACCGAAGGCGGCGACCCGCGCGCGCTTGTTGTCAGCCGCGGCATGGCGCAGGTCACTGATCTCGGCGCGATCGGCGCCATTGTCGACGAGTTGATCGCGCAAAATCCTGACAAGGTCGCGCAAGCCAAAGCCAATCCGAAGGCGATGATGTGGTTCGTCGGCCAGGCGATGAAGTCGTCCGGCGGCAAAGCCAGCCCGCAGGCGGTTAACGATCTCCTAAAATCCAAACTCGGCATCTGATCACGACGGTATCGTTGTGCGCGCGCCGAAGATTTGCCGCGCTGCGGTATAACGTGCGCCGATCGCCGCGACGTCCGTCGCGCGCGCTCGCACCGGCAAACTTTGCCCGGCGAAACGGTTTTGCATCGCGCTGACGAGCGAAAATTTCGGACGCGTCGACGGCCCGTCCGCGAATCACTTTTCACTGATTCGCTCGATTTTGATCGATTCAGGTCCGCCAACAGCGCCGCGTGGGATGTTTTTTGCAAATTTTTTTTGCGCTCTGTGCGAAGCGGGTCGGCGCATAAAAAAATCGCTTTGAAAACGCGTTTTCGCTTCCAGATTCGCGGTGCCAAGCGTGCGCTTCTAGAAAATCCGGCGCGCATAAAACCTTTATTTTATCGCATTATTTGCATCATCGGCATTTTCGCGTTGCTGTATCGCGCAAACCGGATGTCAAGCGTCGCCGTTTTGTTTTTTGCGTTCTGTGCGATCGCTTTTCGCGATGGTTTTGGGGCGCTTACACACAACGATGTTGAAGAGTCACTTTTTTTTTCGTTGCGCTGTAGTAAACCAAATGTGGTGCAGGTCGATCCCCGACCGCACTAATGCGACACCCGCCATGTTACATGGCTAGGAGGGCAGCAATGGCAAAACGTAAGAAGAAGGCAGTGAAGGCGGCGAAGAAGACCAAGAAGCGTAAGAAGAAGCTCTAGGTCTACGCCACTTCCCTTTCCTCGGTTTTGATTGATCGAGGATTGCGTCATAGGGAACCGGTGTGCGTCATGGCGCGATAGCGCAAGCGGTCGCTTCGCGGCGCCCCGGTTCCGGTGACATCAGAGGGCGTGGGGGGG
>JAQSCR010000670.1:3463-6248 GCA_029945495.1 Pseudolabrys sp.
AGCGGCTTCACGTCCGATCCGAAACGCGCGCGGCGACGTTCGAGAATTCAGCTCGCGCCCTTGAGGCGCTTGTTGCACGCGCTCCAGAACTTCGGCCACTTCATTCCCTTCTCGAGCTTGCCGTCGGCCTTGGCTTGCTTCCATTCGGCGGCGCATTTTTTCTGCCGCTCGCGCATGGCGACCTGGCCGGGGCTCGGCGGCTTTTTGATTTTTGCTTTTGCTGTGCTGTCGGTTGCCGCCGGCGCGGCGGGTGCTGTAGCGGGCGTGGCGCTTTGCGCCCAGGCCCCGGTCGTCAGTGGCAGCGCCCATGGCGCGGCGATCAGAGCGGCGGCCAGCACGGCCATGCCGATCGCCCGGCGCGGATAATTTTTCGTATTGCTTTTGCTCGTCATGCTCTCCCCCTGGCGGCCCTGATTGGCCGGTGGCGTCAGCCGGTCCGGCGCGTTATTGCGCGCCGCCGCAACCCCAGGGAGCAGATTACCTAATGGAGGTTGTGCCCGTCCAGAGCAGTCGTAGAAAGCGTGTCCTATCAGATGTTTGCGGGCCGGGCGCGGCGGTTGCGGTTTGCCGTGTGCTTGGCATAGTCGCGGTGCCCGCGGTTTCCGGGTACGGCGACAGGAGGAGCGGCGAGATGGCAAAGCGGGCAGCGGCGAAGGCCAAGACCAAGAAGACAGTGACGAAGAAGAGTGCCGCCGCCAATGCCAAAGGCGGCAAGGGACCCAAAGGGCTTAAGGGTCCAAAGCCGATCGATCTTTACTACTGGCCGACGCCGAACGGCTTCAAGATCTCGATCATGCTGGAAGAGTGCAAGCTGCCCTACACTCTGATGCCTGTGAACATCGCCAAAGGCGAGCAGTTCAAACCGGAATTCCTCAAGATCTCGCCGAACAACCGCATGCCGGCGATCGTCGATCCGAACGGGCCGGGCGGACGGCCGATCTCGATCTTCGAGTCGGGCGCGATCCTGCAATATCTCGGCCGCAAGACCGGCAAGTTCTATCCGGCCGACGAGCGCGGCCGCGCCGAGGTCGATCAATGGCTGTTCTGGCAGGTCGGCGGCATCGGGCCGATGTGCGGGCAGGTGCATCACTTCAAGAACTATGCGCGCGAGACCATTCCCTACGCGATCGCCCGCTATGTCGACGAGGTCAACCGGCTCTATGGCGTGATGAACAAAAGGCTGGCCGACCGCGCTTATCTCGCCGGCAAATATTCGATCGCCGACATGGCCTGCGTCGGCTGGGTCAATGGCTGGGAGAAGCAGGGCCAGGACATGGCGCAGTTCCCGCACCTCAAGCGTTGGTTAGAGGCCATGAAGGCGCGGCAGGCGGTCAAGCGCGGCATGGCGCTCGGCCTCGAGCTGCGCCAGGGCATCGATATGAAGGATCCGAAGGTGCAGTCGGTGCTGTTCGGCCAGCGCGCGCGCACGGCCTAAACTTTTCGGCACGCTAGAGGATGGACGCGCGCTTCTTTTTATTGGCGCATGATCTTATCCGACCTTCCTTCGCCCGCCGAAGCGGGCTTCGCGAAGGCGGGAAACCGGTTCCCACTTTTCGGGATCATGCGCTAGTCCGCGCGCGTCCATTTCTGGGTCTTGCACAGGAAGCCGAGCACGCAGCCCTGCACGTTCATGGAGTCGGCGCTGATAACGGAGACGTGCGCCTGATAGGTCTTGCCGTCGTCGGCGTTGTAAATCTGGCCCGACCATTTGTTCTCGCCGTTCGGCGCCATGCCTTGCACGACCGTCACGCCGAGCAGGGGACGCGAGCGCTTGGATTCGTCTTCGTTGTGCTTGTCGGTCTTCGGTTTGCCGTCGCTGCCGACGGGGTCGCTCAACCACACCACTTTGCCGCATAATTTGCCGCCGCAGTCGGAAATGCGAACCTTGGTGCCGCCATCGGCGGACAACCAAGTGCCGATCGCCGGTGTCGCCGCGCGCGCGCCGGAAACGCTCACAGCGAGGGCGACAAGAGCGGCGATAGCGAAAGTTCCCGACATACGTTTCATCAAGGCGTTCCCGAATTGAAAGACTGTTGGCCAAACGGCCGGCGCACCGCCGGTTCCGAGTGACCCGACCACTGTCATATAAGTGCAATACTGCGGATTGGTTACCCCGGCTTCAATCAAATCAGTTAGCGCTTTGTAACAGTCGTCGGAGAGTGCCTCGTTGTGCTTGGGGCACAGCGGTTTCTGGCATCGGCCGAAAAGATTGCCGGTATTTTCTTCACCTTCGATTCATCGCGATACTTAAACTGTCATTCAAATTTTCTCCGCAAGATCGCTCTCGGATCGGGCGGCATGGTTTTGCCCGCCCGGCAGGGACAAGGCGGCCGCTTCATGTGTTGCGGCGGCAGGCAAAAAAAACGGGAGGCCAACATGACCAATATCGAACTCGCGGCGGTCAACGCTGTCGAAACGGATGCCGACGGTTGCTTCGGCCTCGGCATGATCTATTCGGCCGGCGCCGGCGTTTCGGTCGACCTGGTGCAGGCGCACAAATGGTTCAACATCGCGGCGATGCGGGGCAACGGCGACGCAGCGCGGTTGCGCCGTGAGATCGCCGAGCAGATGAGCGACAGCGAAATCGGCTGCGCGCAGCGCGCGGCGCGCGATTGGCTCAAAAGCCATCCGCAGGCGCCGGCCCCGGTCGAAGAGATTCGCGCCGCCGCCTGATGCGATCGAACGACGGCCGCCGCCGGCCATCTTATCCGGCGGCGCCGGGCTTGCGCGGCTAGTGGAGCGGATTTGACGTTCGCTACCCACTTGCCGAGAATATCTTAAGCGA
>JAQSCR010000671.1 GCA_029945495.1 Pseudolabrys sp.
CGCCCCAGCATCTGACGACGCTGATCAAACGCCCCTCGTTAGTTGGGACGGGATGTTGGTTATATAGTCCTATATATAGAATATAGTCAAGAAGAATCTTGGATTATTTTCCGGGGCGCCGCTCAGCCCCGGGGGCCGGAAGGGGGCGCGCTAGAGAATTCCGTACTTCGCGTAGACATCCGCCAGCAGCCGGCCCTGGAGCAATTCGTCGCGCGAGCGGTTCTCGCCCTCGACCTTCTTGAAGGCCGCTTCGAAGACCTGCTCCTCGATTTCGCGCGGAATGACGACCACGCCGTCGACATCGCCGAACACGATATCGCCGGAACGCACCCGCACGCCGCCGCACTGCATCGGCCGGTCGATCTCCAGCATCTTGCCGCGCCCGCGCGAATCCAAAGGTCCGATGCCGCCGCAGAACACGGGAAACTTCATCTCGCGGATGAAACGGACGTCGCGGGTGAGCCCGTCGGTGACGCAGCCGATGCCGCCGCGCATTTTCGTCGCGGTGGTCAGCAGTTCGCCCCACGGCGCGATGGTGAGATTGCCGGCGCAGCCGAGCACCGGGATTTCGCCCGCCTTGATGTCGTCGATCAGCTTGATCTCGAGTTCATACGGATTTTCGCCGTCCGCGCCCGCGTCGCAGACCGCCATATAGGCGCCGGTGCGCGCGCGGCCGATGAGAACTTGCGCGTCGTCCAGCGGCCGGATGGTTGGCCCCATCGCCTGGGAGGTGTGGCCGAGGCTGTCGAGTACGTCGGAGAGAACTGGCGTGTAGAGCTTCTCTTTCGCCCGCGCCAAGTCGTCGGCGTTCAGCATGGTGTTCCTCCCAATTTGTTGGGGTCAGTGTGGCTGAGGGGCCGGAACGGCGTCAATCGTGCGGTGCGGCGGGCATCTATTCGCCCATCCTGAGGAGTGGCCCGTAGGGCGTGTCTCGAACCATGAGGCCGGGAGAGGCTGTGCAGGCCGTAGCCCGCATGGAGCGCAGCGAAATGCGGGGTGCGCTGCGAAGGCCATAAAGCCCCGGATTTCGCGGAGCCTGTCATCGGGCGGCGCTTTGCGCCGACCCGTTGGCTTCATCCGGGCTACGCTTGCTGTCAGCACCAGCTGGCCTCATCGGCGCCGGGTGCCCGCAACAGTTCCTGGATGTTCGCATCCATCAGGCGGAAGCCGACATTGCCGTAAAATTTCTGGCGCCCTTCATTGAGTATGAAACTCGGGCTGCCTTCGATCCGCATCTTCTCGGCGTCTTGATAGTCGGCAGCCAAGCGGGCGAATGCGATCCCACTGTGGATGCATCGTTCGATCGCGCCGATATCGATGCCGTGTGCTTCGGCGATCTCGCATTGAATATCCCAGCGAGAAATATCCCGGCAATCTCGAAAGAACGCGCGGCGAAACGCCCATGCTGCTTGATCGAAAATCGTCGCCGCGCCGGGGCTGGCTGGCGCACCGCTTTCCAGGCCGCACTGCTGGATGGCCTTCAGAAACAGATGGGGGCTTGCCGAACTTGCCGGCCGTGTTTTCAACCAGACTTCCGGGTGCAGCTCGATATGAGGATATCGCTGCGCTACTTCGATCAGATGTTTGTTGAAGCCTTGATAGCCGCCTTTGGCTTTCCAGCCCGCGCCGATCTTTTGCGCGGTGTCGCCGAACACGGTGCAGAATCGATGATCTATGTCGACTCCGTCGACAAATTTTTCTTTAACGGCATCGATGCGGGTCTGCGAAATATAGGCCCAGACGCATAAGACATCCGAAAAATATGTAATCTTGACCAAGCTCATCCGAAGTTGCCTTAGCTGTTGCAGCGAAAGGACCCGGCTCGCTCTAATTCCTTACGTATCCACCTTCAACGCCGCGATGAACGCCTCTTGCGGGATGTCGACCTTGCCGAACTGCCGCATCTTCTTTTTGCCCTTCTTCTGCTTGTCGAGCAATTTGCGTTTGCGGGTGGCGTCGCCGCCGTAGCATTTCGCCGTCACGTCCTTGCGCAGCGCGCGCACGGTTTCGCGGGCGATGATCTTGCCGCCGATGGCGGCCTGGATCGGCACCTGGAACATGTGCGGCGGGATCAGCTCTTTGAGCTTCTCGACCATGCCGCGGCCGCGCGTCTCGGCGCGCGTGCGATGCACCAGCATCGACAGCGCATCGACCGGCTCGTCGTTCACGAGGATCGACATCTTGACGAGGTCCGCTTCGCGATAATCGGTGAGGTGATAGTCGAACGAGGCGTAGCCCTTCGACACCGATTTCAGCCGGTCGTAGAAATCGAACACCACTTCGTTGAGCGGCAGGTCGTATTTCACCATGGCGCGCGAGCCGACATAGGTCAGCTCTTTCTGATTGCCGCGGCGGTCCTGGCACAGCTTCAAGACCGAGCCGAGATAGTCGTCGGGCGTCAGGATCGTCGCCTCGATCCACGGCTCTTCGATGGTCAGGATCTTCATCACGTCCGGCATGTCGACCGGATTGTGCAGTTCGATCTGGGTGCCGTCGCGCAGGTTCATCTTGTAGATGACCGACGGCGCGGTGGCGATCAGATCGAGATTGAACTCGCGCTCCAGCCGCTCTTGGATGATTTCCAGATGCAAGAGGCCGAGGAAGCCGCAACGGAAGCCGAAGCCGAGCGCGGCCGAGGTTTCCATCTCAAAACTGAACGAGGCGTCGTTGAGGCGCAATTTGCCCATCGCCGCGCGCAAATCCTCGAACTGCGCGGCGTCGACCGGGAACAGGCCGCAGAACACCACCGGGATCGACGGCTTGAAGCCGGGCAACGGCTCGTCGACCGGGTTGCGTTCGTCGGTGATGGTGTCGCCGACGCGCGTGTCGGCAACTTCCTTGATCGAGGCGGTCAACATGCCGATCTCGCCGGGGCCGAGCTCGTCGACCAGGGTCAGCTTCGGCGTGAACACGCCGGTGCGGTCGACTTCGTAGGACGCATCGATGCCGATCATGCGGATGCGCTGGCCCTTCTTCAGCACGCCATCGACGATGCGCACCAGAACGACGACGCCGAGATAGGGGTCGTACCATGAGTCAACGAGCAGCGCCTTGAGCGGCGCATTGCGGTCGCCTTTCGGCGGCGGCAGGCGGGTGACGATGGCTTCCAGCACCTGATCGATGTTCAGGCCGGTCTTGGCCGAGATCATCACCGCGTTGGAGGCATCCAGGCCGATGACGTCCTCGATCTGCTTCTTGATCTTTTCCGGTTCGGCCGCCGGCAGGTCGACCTTGTTCAGCACCGGCACGATTTCGTGGTTGGCATCTAACGCGTGATAGACGTTGGCGAGCGTCTGCGCCTCGACGCCTTGCGAGGCGTCGACCACCAAGAGCGAGCCTTCGCAGGCGGCGAGCGAGCGGTTGACCTCATAGGCGAAGTCGACGTGGCCCGGCGTGTCCATCAGATTGAGGATGTAATCCTTGCCGTCCTTGGCATGGTAATTCAGGCGCACGGTCTGCGCCTTGATGGTGATGCCGCGCTCCTTCTCGATGTCCATCGAGTCGAGGACCTGCTCGCGGCCCGCCATTTCGCGCGCGTCGAGGCCGCCGGTGAGCTGGATCAGCCGGTCGGCGAGCGTGGATTTCCCGTGGTCGATATGGGCGACGATGGAGAAATTGCGGATGTTTTTGATAGGAACGGACGTCATGGCCGCGAGATAACACTCAGGGGGTGGGGGTTCAAGCAGTCCTTGTCATTCCGGGGCGCGCTGAAAGCGCGAACCCGGAATCCAGGGCTACAAAGAAGGCTTCTTGCGTGGCTCTGGATTCCGGGTCCGCACCTTTGGTGCGTCCCGGAATGACAAGTTTACGGGCCTTGCTTGCGCGCAAGGCGCCCCGGTATGGTCCCGCCACCTAAAACGAGGCTGAAGACGATGCGGAAATGGCTTGATCGGTACGGCCCCTGGATTGCGCTCGTGGTGGCGTCCGTCGCCTACTACCGGCGCTATCTGTCGCCGCAGGACGCCGGCATGCTGCTCTATCCGCAGGCGGCGCAGTGCCTGATCGACAACAAGATCATGCAGGTCTGCGCCGGCGCCTTCACCTATCCGCCCGGCTTTGCCTTCGTCATGACGCCGTTCGCGGCGATGCCGATGGGGCTGCGGCTCATCGTCTGGTACGTCATCACGATCGGCGTGACGGTGGGCGCCTATAAGCTGTCGGAGAGACTGGCGGCACGGTTGTTCGTCGAGCCGTTCGGTCTGGTCGAGCAGGGCTGGGCGCGCATTCTCGCTTTGGTGCTGAGCATCAAGTTCGCCCTCGCCGTGCTGGAGAACCAGGCCTACGACACGTTGTCGCTGGTGTTCGTCATGCTCGGGCTGATGGGTCTTGCCCATCGCCGTGATGCGCTTGGCGGCGCCGCGATTGGCCTTGCCGCCGCGATCAAGGCGACGCCACTCATTTTCCTGCCGTATCTCATCGTCAAGCGGCGCTTCGTCGCCGCGGCGGCATTCACCGCCGCTTATCTGCTGCTGTCCTTCGCGCCGGATATTGTCTTCACGCCGGTCGGCGCCAGCGAGGGCTATTTCGCCGCCTGGCTGCATCACATCGCCGGCGCCTCGCTGCTCAATCCGGAGGCGGCGCAGTTTAATTTCTGGTCCGGCGCCAATTCGCTCAATCATTCGCTGCGCGGCGCGGTGTCGCTGCAGATCAACGAGGTGACGCAAGGCGGCCTGTTCAAGGCTGTGTGGTACGGCGTCGATCTCGCCTTCATCGCGCTCTGCGCGGCTTTGATCATGCTGCGCAAGGAACGCCCCGGCCTGCTGGCGATCGACGCCTCGATCCTCTTGATCGCGACCTTGATGCTGTCGCCGATGACCAGCCGCTCGCATTACGTCGTCTTGATTGTGCCTTACGTCACGCTGTCGATGGTACTGCTGCGCGATCAGGCGACCAAGTGGATCGGCATCGCCGTGCTGGGGTTAAGCTTCATCCTGCTGACCGCGACGTCGAACGACGTCGTCGGCAAGGCGATGTCGGACTGGGCCTATTTCCACAGCTTCCTGGTGCTCGGCGCACTGGCGATGCTGATCTACATCGCGGTGATCGTGTGGAACCCGGCGACCTTGCGCGACGCCAGGCCCTATGTGGCGCCGTGGCCGAAGGAGCCGACTTAATTTTATTGGCGCATGATCTTGTCCGAAAACCGGTTCCCACTTTTCGGGATCATGCGCCGGACTAATGCGACCGCCACACAAACGCGGCGCTGACGGCATAATTCCACACCGCGCCCATCACCGCGCCGCCTAAGCCGGCGATCCACCAGATGCTGTCCTGGCTGTACAGCAAATTGGCGATGCCAACATTCGAGATTGCGCCGACCGCGCAGATTAATTCGAATTCCAACAGCCCCTTGACGAAAGCGAGGCCGGTGAGGCGCTGGTCGCGATAGGTGAAGGCGTTGTTGAACACGTAATTCCAGGCGATGGCGATGGCTGTAGCGATGCCCTGCTGGGTGCTGAAGCCGCTCAGCGCCAGCGCGTGTTGCGCCGCGAGCGCGGCCATGTGCACGCCGACCCCGGTCAAGCCGACCAGACAGAACAGCACGAAGCGGAACGAGATCGCGTCGTTGGAAAACTTCGCCAGCAGCAACTGGCCGAAGTCGAGCGCGACGCGGGCATCCAGCTTGCTCTCGCCGTGTAGGCGCGCGCCGAAGGTGAAAGGCAGCTCGGCGATGCGCAACTGGCCGTGGCCGGTGGCGGCGATGTCGAGCAGGATCTTGAAGCCTTGCGTCGACAGTTTTGGCGCCATGGCGTCGACCAGGTCGCGGCGGATCATGAAGAAGCCGCTCATCGGATCGGTCAGTTCGACCTTGAGCAGGCGGCGGGCGAGCGCCGTCGACCATTGGCTGGCGCGGGCGCGATTGGCGCTGAAGCCGGTGCCGGTCTTGCCGTCGATATAACGGCTGGCGACCGCCAGATCGGTGGCGCCTTCGCGCAGTTTTTTCAGCATCGCCATCAGCAGCGTTTCGTCGTGCTGCAGATCGGCGTCCATCACCGCGACGTATCGCGCCTGGGTGCCGAGCATGCCCTCGATGCAGGCGCCGGCCAGTCCGCGCCGGCCGACACGGCGGATGCAGCGGATGCGGCGGTCGTGTTCGCCCAGCATGCCGGCGACCGCGCTGGTGCCGTCCGGCGAATTGTCGTCGACGACGAGGATTTCCCAATCGACGCCGTCGAGCGCGCGACTGAGGCGCTCGACCATGACGGGGAGAATGTCGCGCTCATAGAAGGTCGGCAGGA
>JAQSCR010000672.1 GCA_029945495.1 Pseudolabrys sp.
GTCGACGTCCGCGAGGCGGATGTCGTAGCCCTTGAGCGCGCAGACATGGGCGATACCGCCGCCCATCTGCCCGGCGCCGATGACGCCAACCGTCTGAATAGTGACCGCCATTATTTGATCCGATCGAAGCTGCTTCAGTGTCTTTTACGACGAACTGCGGGCCGCCGCCACTGTGGCAGCGACGCTTGATTAACGGCCGATCTTGCCGAGCTCTTCGGCCAGTTCCGGCAGCGCCGTGTAGAGATCGGCGACCAGGCCGTAATCGGCCACCTGGAAGATCGGCGCCTCCTCGTCCTTGTTGATCGCGACGATCACCTTGGAATCCTTCATGCCGGCTAGATGCTGGATGGCGCCGGAAATGCCGACCGCGATGTACAACTCGGGCGCGACCACCTTGCCGGTCTGGCCGACCTGCCAGTCGTTCGGCGCATAGCCGGCATCGACCGCCGCGCGTGAGGCGCCCATGGCGGCGCCCAGCTTGTCGGCCACCGGCTCGATATATTTGGTGAAGTTCTCGCGGTTCTGCATGGCGCGGCCGCCGGAGATGATGATCTTGGCCGAGGTCAGTTCCGGCCGGTCGGACTTTGACAGTTCCTCGCCGACGAAGGACGACAGCGCCGGATCGGCAGCAGCCGCCGCGTTCTCGATCGTGGCCGAGCCGCCCTGACCCGCCGCCTGGAAGGTCGAGGTCCGCACGGTGATCACCTTCTTGGCATCCAGCGACTTCACGGTCTGGATGGCGTTGCCGGCATAGATCGGCCGCTCGAACGTATCGGGCGCGATCACCTTGGTGATTTCGGAAATCTGCATGACGTCGAGCAGAGCAGCGACGCGCGGCATCGTGTTCTTGCCGTTGCTGGTCGCGGCCGCGACGATAGCGTCATACGCGTCGGCGAGCGAGACGATCAATGCTGCCAGCGGCTCGGCGAGATGATGTTCGTAAGTGGCGCTATCGGCGACCAGCACCTTGGCGACGCCATCGAGCGAGGCTGCGGCATCGGCGGCGGCCTTGCAGTCCTTGCCGGCGACCAGGATGTGGACGTCGCCGCCCAAGGCCTTGGCGGCGGTGAGCGCCTTGGCGGTGGCGTCCTTGAGCGACTTGTTGTCGTGCTCGGCGAGCAGGAGCGTGGCCATCTTCAGATTACTCCCGCTTCGTCTTTGAGCTTGGCGACAAGTTCGGCAACCGAGGCAACCTTGACGCCGGATTTGCGGCCGGGCGGTTCGCTGGTCTTGATGACCTGCAGGCGCGGCGCGGTATCGACGCCGTAATCGGCCGCTGTCTTTTCCTCGATCGGCTTTTTCTTCGCCTTCATAATGTTCGGCAGCGACGCGTAGCGCGGCTCGTTGAGACGCAGATCGGTGGTGACGATCACTGGCGCTTTCAACTTCACGGTCTGCAAGCCGCCGTCGACTTCGCGCGTCACCGAGACGCTGTCGCCGTCGATGGCGATCTTGGACGCGAAAGTGCCCTGCGCCCAGCCGAGCAAGGCGGCGAGCATCTGGCCGGTCTGGTTGCTGTCGTCGTCGATCGCCTGCTTGCCCAGGATCACCAGGCCGGGCTGTTCCGCCGCGACAATGCCTTTGAGAATTTTCGCCACCGCCAGCGGCTCGACCGTCCCGTCGGCCTTCACCAGGATGCCGCGGTCGGCGCCCATGGCGAGTGCAGTGCGGATGGTCTCGGAGGCCTGCGCCGGTCCGATCGACACCACGACAATCTCGGTCGCCTTGCCGGCTTCCTTCAGACGGATCGCCTCTTCAACGGCAATCTCGTCGAACGGGTTCATCGACATCTTGATGTTGGCGAGTTCGACGCCGGAGCCATCCGGCTTGACGCGGATTTTGACGTTGTAATCAACGACCCGTTTCACGGGCACCAGAATTTTCATGTTGTGAATCTGCTCCTCGGGCCGCACAGCCCCAAGTTCCGGGCCCGCAAACTAGTATGGTGCGGCGCACCCTAATAGCCGTCCTTTTCGGGGTCAACGCCAGCGAAGTCTAACGCGTCAGCGCACGTTCGACAAAGTCGCACTCCTTGGCCGGCGCCCGGCGCAGCAGAAACACCCGGTCGGCGGCGCCGAAATCGATGGCGATTGGCGCGGCCCTGTCGGCCTGCTTCACCATGGTCAGATAGTCTTTCAGATAGACGATGAGGGTGTTGCCGTCCCTGCCGCGGTCGACAATCAGGTAGCCGCCCTCTTCCGCGCTCAAGGTCTCGAACACATCCGGCCGCGCCGACATCATGCAGCCGCCGCCGGCGTCTTTCTTGAATTCGCCGATCATCCGCCGGTCGGACGTGTCCAAATTGACCTTCTCATCCCACGCACACCCGCCCTGCGCGAACAACGGTTGCGGATCGCCTTTCCGATGGATGGCGATCCCGAGCCCCAGAACAAGGCCGGGAGGACTGCCCTGCTCCTTGTCGTAGGCGAACCAGACGGCCATCGACGTTACCGCCTGTTTCGGATTTTTCCGTAGATGGTCGGCATCGTAGACGCGCGTAAAGCACGCACGATTGCCGGGCTTGGGCGCAATGAGATCGTCGAGCGGACTTGCCGCTTGAGCGGCGGCCGCGACACAAAACCCCGTCAGCAGCGCGAACGACGCCAGGGCGAAAACCATTCGTCGCGTCATCACGACCTCACCGCGGCAAAACTATTCAACTCATTCGTCGAACGACCGCGCGTTGCGGTTCCACCTAGCGATTTTGCCCCGGCAGCCACAGCACATCGGCGGCGCCCTTGTCATTGGCATAGCGGCCGGCGACGAACAGATAGTCGGACAGCCGGTTGACATATTTAAGCGACGGCGCCGACACGTCTTCGCCGGGCTGGTCCATCAGTTCGACCATGATCCGCTCGGCGCGCCGGCACACCGTGCGCGCCAGATGCAGATAGGCCGAGGCCGCGCTGCCGCCCGGCAGGATGAAGGATTTCAACGGCGCCAGTTCGGCATTGAGCCGGTCGATTTCGGCCTCCAGCCAGTCGACCTGGGCGTCGGTGACGGTCAGCCGGGCGCCGCCGGGGCCTTTTTCCGACAGGCAGAGGTCGGCCTCGACGTCGAACAGGTCGTTCTGGATGCGGCCAAGGGCTTTATCCAGTGCGGCATCGGACGCCGTGTGCAGCCGCAACAGGCCCATCACCGCGTTGACCTCGTCCAGGGTGCCGTAGGCCTCGACCCGCAGGTCGTATTTCTTGCGCCGGTCTCCCGAGCCGAGCGAGGTCGTGCCGTCGTCGCCGGTGCGGGTGTAGATGCGGTTGAGGACGACCATAGGGCTTCTATCCTTTGCGCATGATCGCTTCGGCCGGCCGGGTTCCGCCTGAGGGACCCCCGGATCAGCCGCGCATGACCCAGATCGCCGCCATGATGACGACAATGGCGACGAATTGCAGCAGGACCCGCAGCCGCATCAGCTTTTGCGACGTGTTGGGCGAGCCGCCGCGCATCATGTTGACGAGGCCGAGCAGCAGGACGATGGCCACCGCGACGATGGCGATGGGGACGAGGTAGGTGGACATGAAATTTGCCATGGGCCGCCTATTAGCACCGCTCGGGCCGGCGGGCCAACAAAGGCCGCGAGACCCTGCCAGCCAACCGCCACATACCTCCGGACTCGCCGTAAGGTTGCATTTCCCCTATGATGGGTTGAATAGCGTTAGTTGAGTGCGGGTGGGGCATGGGGGCGGACCTACGAACCGGAGCGGATGTTGTCCGCCCCGAGGCGCTGTTTGCCGCGCGGGCCGGCAGCCCCTCGATCGACCCGTCCCTTGCCCGGGCGGCCAGCCTGCGGGCCATCGGCACCGCCAATGACGACGCCCACCATGGATTTCCGGAACTCGATTGTGTGCGCCAGATGCTGCAAGCCCCAACTCTGGCGGCGGCGGAGCGGCGAGCCGAACGGCTGGCGACCGGCGCGGACCGGGTTCTGATCGCGGCCGGGACGCTCGATGACGATACCTATCTGCCGATGCTCGGCGCGACGCTCGGCGTCCCGTTCGAGCCGCTCGACGGCATGCCGCGCGCGCAGTGCCCGTTGGACGACGGCCGGCTGATCGAGGCCGCCGCGACCGGCCTGCTACCGCTGGCCACCGAGGCGGGCATCGTCGT
Organism: Pseudolabrys sp.; assembly: GCA_029945495.1. Taxonomy (GTDB): domain Bacteria; phylum Pseudomonadota; class Alphaproteobacteria; order Rhizobiales; family Xanthobacteraceae; genus Pseudolabrys. Next base: position 4,105 of record JAQSCR010000672.1, read on the forward strand.
CGTGGTCGCGCCGCGCGGCCTAGCGGCGCGCAATATTATCGGCTTGATCGCCGACGCGCCGGAGACGGCGGCGCGCTTTCGCTTCACCAGCGCCGAGCGCTTCAACCGCTTTGTGATGCGCGGTGCCGGCAATCGGATCGCTGCCAGTGCGTCGGACAGGCTCAAGCGGGACTGGCCGATGCTGTCGGCCGCGTCACCGCATCGCCTCGGCAATATCGCTTCCTTGACGTCGATCGTGCTGTTGGCGCTCGCCGGTTTCGTCTTGGCGCCGGGCATCACGGCGCACGCCTTTGAAATCGGACTGGCCACGGTGTTCGTAGCCTGGCTCGGCCTGCGCCTGATCGGCGCCTTCGTGCGCCGGCCGGCGGCGGCCGCTGTTAATGACGAATTCCTGGACGAGGCCTTGCCGATCTATTCGGTAATCTGCGCTTTGTATCACGAGGCCGCGTCGGTGAACGGTCTGTTGTCGGCGTTCGAGAAGCTCGACTATCCGCCGGAAAAGCTCGATGTGATTTTGGCGATCGAAGCCGACGATACCGAGACCCGCGCCGCGATCGGCGCGCGCAAGACCCGCACGCCGATCACGGTGATCGCGGTGCCGGCTATGGGGCCGCGCACCAAACCAAAGGCGCTCAATGTCGCGCTACCGTTCGCGCGCGGCGCGTTCACCGTGGTCTATGACGCCGAGGACCGGCCCGAGCCCGACCAGCTTCGCTGCGCGTTGCAGGCGTTCCGAACCACGGGCGACGATCTCGCTTGCGTGCAAGCGCGCCTGTGCATCGACAACACCGCCGACAGCGCACTGGCGCGCTATTACACCGCCGAATATGCCGGCCAGTTCGACGTGTTCCTGCCGGGGCTGACGGCCATGGACTTGCCGCTGCCGCTCGGCGGGTCGTCCAATCATTTCAACACCGCGACCTTGCGCAAGATCGGCGGCTGGGATCCTTACAACGTCACTGAAGATGCCGATCTCGGCATGCGGCTGGCACGGTTCGGCTATCGATCGGAAATGATCTGGTCGACCACCTATGAAGAAGCGCCGGCCGATGTCGGCCCGTGGCTGCGCCAGCGCACGCGCTGGTTCAAAGGCTGGATGCAGACCTGGCTCGTGCATATGCGCCAGCCGGCCAGGCTGTTGCGCGAGTTGGGGCGGCCGGGTTTTCTCGGCTTTCAGCTGATGGTCGGCGGCAATGCGTTGGCCGCTTTGGTGCATCCGCTGTTCATGGCCGGGCTGATTGTTGCGATCGTAAACGGCAATGGTATTTGGCAAAGCGGCGGCATGCCGGCAGGCCTCGGCGCGCTTTACGGCACCACCGTCATCATCGGCTATCTCAGCTCGGGTTTTCTCGGCTGGCTCGGGCTGATGCAGCGCGGTCTGACCTTGTCCGCCTGGGTGCTGCTGTTGACGCCGGTGCATTGGCTGCTGCTGTCGGTCGCGGCCTGGCGCGCGGTCTATCAACTCGTCTTCGCGCCTTTCCTCTGGGAGAAGACGGCGCACGGCCTGGCCAAGACCTCGCACCGTGCCGCCAAGATGACGCGTGCGTTGCTCGAGTTGGAGCGCGAACTCGAAGCGTTGAAGAAAAGCGGCCGGTTGCCGGTGGTGGGAGACTCGGCGGCGCGACATTCCAAAGGCCGTCAGCCACCCGGCCAGACCGCGGCATGACGGCCCTTGAACCGACTACGGCAATGCCGTATGGTGGGAATTGACGGCATTGCAAGCAGTTGTTGAAACACCGCAGTATCTGTCAGACGCCGAACGGCTGTTCACCGCTTATGAGCGCGTGGCCATCGTCGACCAGATCGCCGCCGATCCGCTATGCGGCGTAGTGATCCCAGGGGCCGGCGGCATCCGCAAAGTGCGTTTCGGCTTCGGCGGGCGTGGCAAACGGGGTGGCGCACGTGTCATCTACCTTTTTGGCGGCGGCGACGTCCCGATTTTCCTGCTTGCCGCATTCGCCAAAAATGAGAAGAGCGACCTGAGCGCGAACGAACGCATAAGGCTTGGTCGGCACGTCGCTACGATGCTCGCCACCTACAGGAGACGCAGATGAGCAAGCGCGCATTCGAGAAAATCAAAGCCGGTCTTGGCGACGCCCACGCCTATCTCGATGAGACCGCCGACAA
>JAQSCR010000673.1:0-4207 GCA_029945495.1 Pseudolabrys sp.
GGCGCGCAGCGAGGTCGGATAGACCATCGCGCCGATGACGTTGATGCCCGACTGGATGCCGAGCACCAGGAAGCCGGCGATGAAGATCGTGACCAGCAGAGCGGTCTGCGACGTCAGACCGGCAAAGCCGATGGCGCCGACAGCCGGCACGGCGATGACGAACAGCACCGCGACGGCGAGGAAGCGGTGCTTCTGCAACCACCAGCACAGTACCAATGCGCCGATGGTGCCGCCGACCTGCAAACTGGCGCCGGCGAGCGCCGCGGTGGCCGGCGGCAGCTTGGCCGCCGTCATCAATGTCGGCGTCCAGCTGATGAGGAAGAAGTAACCCATCAGGTTGAGCGCAAACAGCAGCCACAAGAGCGGCGTGATCAGGCCGAGCCCGTCGCGAAACAGATATTTCGGGCTGAAGCCCGGATATTGCTTCTCGTCCTCGATGACGAATTTGGCGTTGGGCGGCACGACGTAATCCGGCCGGATCGCCTTGATGGCCTTCACCAGCCGGCCGCGCTGGCTCTCATGCAGCGCCATATACTTGATTGATTCCGGCAGGCCGATCTGCGCGGCGATGGCGATGATGATCGGCACGATGCCGCCGATCAGAAACAGGATCTGCCAGCCGTGCGTCGGCACCAAAACCGCCGTGACAAAGCCCGGAATGGCGCCGCCAAGCGGCACACAACCGACGGCGATGATGGCCAAAGTGGCGCGCAACCGGCGCGGCGCCGATTCGGCGTTGATGGCGACCACATTGGGAATGACGCCGCCGATGCCGAGCCCGGCCAGAAGCCGCAGCCAGAACATCTGGTCGAGATTGGTGGCGTAAGCCGCGCCGAGCGTGAACACGCCGAACAGCAGGTTAGCCCACACCAGGGCCGCCTTGCGGCCGTAGCGGTCGCCGACAAAACCGAACAAGGCCGAGCCGAACAAAATGCCGATCAGGCTGGCGCTGAACACGGGGCCCAGCGCGCCCGGTTTCAAGGCCCACTCCTTGGCGAGGCTCGGCGCGGCAAAGGCGATGGAGGCGATATCGTAGCCGTCGATCAGGACGATAAAGAACGACCAGACGATCAGCATGATCTGAAACGAGCTTAGGCCGCGCTCGTCCAGCAGACGCGAAACCTGAACGACTGGTTGATCCGCCATCATTGCCTCCCCGGGGCATATTGGTTTGTCGCGAGCCTTAGTGGCTCTTGCCAAGGATGCTAGACCATTGCGTTCGACAAACAAACTATCGGGTTCTGGCCGTCCCCGTCGGCATCTTTCCGTCGATGCCGTCAACCGACAATTTCCTCATGTGCCGGATCAATTTTCGATATAAGCAACATTCTCAGATGATGGGCACTGATGCTTGAAGCAAAAAACGACCTGCGCGCTTTTCTCGCAGCTTTGTATCGCATTGCGGTAGATGCGGCGCATCCGGCGGCGTGTCTGCCGCGTCTGTTGCCGCCGCTGCCGAGCGGCCGTGTCATTATATTGGCAGCCGGTAAGGCCGCCGGCTCAATGGCCGAGACCGCGGAGAAATATTATCTCGATGAACTGAAGCTACCAACCAATCAACTGAGTGGCGTGGCGGTGGCGCGGCATGGCTATGGCCGTCCGGTGCGCGTGGTTTCCATGATCGAGGCCGGTCACCCGGTTCCGGACGCCGCCGGACTGAAGGCGGCCGAGCAAGCGCTCGCGCTGGCCGACAGCGCCAAGGCGGACGACCTTGTGCTGGTGCTGATGTCGGGCGGCGCCTCGGCCAACTGGATCGCGCCGGCGCACGGGGTTTCGTTTGCGGACAAACAGACGGTGACGCGCGCGCTGCTGCGTTCGGGCGCCCATATCGGCGAGATCAATACGGTGCGCAAACATCTCTCGCGCATCAAGGGCGGACGGCTGGCGCGCCACGCCGCCCCTGCCCGCGTCGTCACCATCGCGATTTCGGATGTGCCGGGCGACGACCCGGCGGTGATCGGCTCCGGCCCCACCGTGCCCGATCCGTCGACGCTCGCCGAGGCACGCGCCATCGTCGCCAAATATCGGCTCGATCTGCCGCAATCTATCGCCGCTGCGCTCAATGACCCCGCCAATGAATCGCCGAAGCCCGGCGACAAGGCCTTCGCCGGCACCAGCTTCGTGCTGGCGGCGCGGCCGGCCGATTCGCTTCGCGCCGCCGAAGCCGCCGTGCGCGCGGCCGGCTTCGATTGCATTTCGCTGGGGCCCGACGTCGAGGGCGAAGCGCGCGCAGTTGCCCTCGATCACGCCGCGATGGCGCGCAAGCTGCGCCAGCAAGGCAAACGCGCCGTCATTATATCGGGCGGCGAATTGACCGTGACCATTCGCGGCCAGGGCCAGGGCGGGCCCAACCAGGAGTATGCCCTGGCGCTGGTCGGCGCGCTGGCCGGCATGCCCAAGGTGGCGGCGATTGCCGGCGACACCGACGGCACCGACGGCGGCGGCGGCGCCGCCACCGACCCGGCCGGGGCCATTGTCGATGGCGACAGCCTGAACCGGGCCAAGGCGCTCGGCCTCGATCCTGCCGCCTTCCTTGCCGATAACAATTCGACAGGTTTTTTCGCGAAAATGGGCGATTTGCTGGAGCCCGGGCCGACCTATACCAACGTCAACGATTTTCGTGCCATCGTCGTCGATACGCCTTAGAGCCTTGAGGCGATTCGGCCCATCCAGACCCTTAAGCGAACGCGTGACCGCATTGCTCGCCTCCATCGTCCGACGTTTGAGTTCCGGCTGCCTGGCCCGCGCCGCGCTGCCGGCGCTGCTGCTGTTGGCTGCGCTGAACCCGGCGCTCGCCGATTTCCGGCTCTGCAACAACACCGGCAGTAGGGTCGGCGTCGCCCTGGGTTACAAGGACGCCGAAGGCTGGATCACCGAAGGCTGGTGGAACATATCGGCACGGACCTGCGACACGCTGCTGCGCGGCGAACTGGTTGCGCGCTATTATTACATCTATGCTCTCGATTATGACCGCGGCGGCGAGTGGTCCGGTCACGCCTTCATGTGCTCGCGCGAGAAGGAATTCACCATTCGCGGCACCGAGAACTGCCTGGCGCGCGGCTACGACCGGACCGGCTATTTCGAGGTCGACACCAACGAGCAGCGCTCCTGGACGGTGCAATTGACCGACACCGCCGAACAACCGCCCGACCGCCCGCTGCCATCGCGCGCGCCGAGCGGCCCGTCACGACCCCCGTCCAACGCGCCGCAAGCGCCGGCGGACGGCAAGGAAGGCCTGAAGCGATGAGACGTCTGCGCCGCGCCAAGATCGTCGCCACCCTCGGACCCGCTTCGTCCAGCGCGGAGATGATCGGCAAACTGTTCGCCGCCGGCGCCGACGTGTTCCGCATCAATATGAGCCACACCAGCCAGGACCGGATGCGCGAACTGATCGCGATGATCCGCAGCGTCGAGACCGACACCGGCCGGCCGATCGGCATTCTGGTCGATCTGCAGGGACCCAAGCTGCGGCTCGGCACCATTGCCGGCGGCGCGATCGCGGTGAAGGCCGGCGATACCGTCGTGCTCGATTCCAATCCGGCGATCGGCGGCGCCGACCGTATCTATCTGCCGCATCCGGAAATTCTCGCCGCGGTCGAGGTCGGCCACACGCTGCTGATCGACGACGGCAAGGTGAAGCTGACCGTCACCGCGGTCGAGCTGCAGCGCGTCACCACGCGCGTCGACGTCGGTGGCAAATTGTCCGACCGCAAGGGCGTCAGCGTTCCGGATTCGACCATTCCGCTGTCCGCATTGGCGGCCAAGGATCTGTCCGACCTCGAAGCGGCGCTGGAGGCCGGCATCGACTGGATCGCGCTGTCCTTCGTGCAGCGGCCCGAGGACGTCGCCGAGGCCAAGAAGCTGACGCGCGGCCGCGCGCTGCTGATGGCCAAGATCGAAAAGCCGCAGGCGGTGGCGCGGCTGGCGGAAATCATCGAGATCGCCGACGGGCTGATGGTGGCGCGCGGCGACCTCGGCGTCGAGATGCCGCTGGAAAAAGTGCCCGGCGTGCAAAAGCAGATGACGCGCATGGGCCGCGCCACCGGCAAGCCGGTGGTGGTGGCGACGCAAATGCTGGAGTCGATGATCGCCTCGCCGGTGCCGACGCGCGCCGAAGTCTCCGACGTCGCCACCGCGATCTACGAGGGCGCCGACGCAGTGATGCTGTCGGCGGAATCGGCGGCCGGGCAATACCCGATCGAGGCGG
>JAQSCR010000673.1:4217-6223 GCA_029945495.1 Pseudolabrys sp.
ATACGCATCGCGGAGGAAATCGAAAGCGACCCGCTCTATCGCGAAATTCTCAACGCCCAGCGCCCGGTGCCGGAAGCCACCGGCGCCGACGCCATCGCCGACGCGGCGCGCCATATCGCCGATACGCTCGATCTGGCGGCGGTGGTGTGCTGGACCTCGTCGGGCTCGACCGGCCTGCGCATGGCGCGCGAGCGGCCGCGACCGCCGGTGGTAGCGCTGTCGCCGAATATCGCGACCGGGCGGCGCCTCGCCGTGGTATGGGGCGTGCATTGCGTCGTCACCGAGGACGCACACGATCAGGACGACATGGTCGATCGCGCCTGCCGCATCGCCTTCAAGGAAGGCTTTGCCAAACCCGGCCAGCGCGTCATCGTCGTCGCCGGCGTTCCGCTCGGCACGCCGGGCGCGACCAACATGCTGCGGATTGCGTATGTCGGTGCCGACGACGCGAGCGATTGAGCCGGCGCTTTCTGCGTCCGCGCCGCTAATATCGAGACCAGCAACAAGGCAGACAGTGGGGCGGCGATGAACACGCTAACAGCGGTCGACAAGGTCGACATTCAGGTTCTGGTCGATAACACCACCGACGGCCTGTCCAGTACGCCCGCCAATGTCGAAAACGAATTCGCCTTCGCCACGCGCCGGGGCTTGCGCGCGTCGTCGGGACGCTGCCTCTGTTGCGCTGTGCACGGGCTGTCGTGCCTGATCACGGTCCAGCGCGGCGACACCCGGCACACCGTTCTGTTCGACAGCGGGCCGGAAGATTACGCCTTCGAGCGCAACACCACCCGGCTCGGCGCCGACCTCGGCAAGGTCGAGAGCATTGTGCTGTCGCACGGCCATTGGGATCATTCCGGCGCGATGTTCCTGGCGCTCGACGCCATTCGCGGGCGCAATGGCGGGCGCGAAGTGCCCTATTACGCCCATCCCGGCATGTTCCGCACCCGCGGCGTGAAGACGCCGAACGGCGGCGTGCGGCAAATGGATGACGTGCCCGGCATCGCCGATCTGACCAGCCGCGGCGCACGCGTCATCTCGACGCCGGAGCCGCAAGTGTTCCTTGACGACATGTTCATCGTCGGCGGCGAAATTCCGCGCGTCACGCCGTTCGAACGCGGCATGCCCGGCCAGGTGCGGCGCACCGAGGACGGCACCGGCTGGGAGCCGGACGAACTGCTGATGGATGAACGCTGGCTCGCCGTACATGTGAAGGACAAGGGCCTGGTCGTATTCAGCGCTTGCTCGCATGCCGGCATTATCAACGTGCTCACCCATGCGCGCGCCAGTTTTCCCGGCGTGCCGCTCTACGCGGTGATGGGCGGGCTGCATCTGTCCGGCGCCAACGAAGAGATCATTCCGCAGACGGTCGAGGCGTTGAAGGGTTTCAAGCTCGCCACCATCGCCGCCGGCCACTGCACCGGCTGGCGCGCCATGGCGGCGCTGACGGCGGCATTCGGCGACAAGGTGCTGGCGCCGACCGCGGTCGGCAAGCGGTTCACGTTTTGACAGGAAAAAGCCCCGGACATTGCCGGGGCTATTTTGTTGTTCGGCGCCTCATTCCGGCGATTCAACGAACCGGCCGGGCGCTTAGAATTTATAGGCAATACCGGCGCGCACGATGTCGCTCGTGAGCTTGGTCGAGTAATTTAATGTCGCAGTCGTGACGCCGCCGCCGGTCGATGAAGTCACGCCCGAAGAATGCAACGACCCGAGATCGATGTGCAGGTATTCGATGCTCGCAATCCAGTGCGCCGAAAGCGCGTAGTCGATGCCGGCGCCCGCGGCCCAGCCCACTTTCGGCGCGGTCGCGCTCGGCCTCGACATGACTTGAACTTTGACCGCAAAAAGAAAGAGGCCGCCCGCTGAGGCGGCTTCTCTATCGAACCTCGCTCGCGTCAGGAGCGCAAATGACGAGGACGTGACGGCTAGAAGCCACCCAATTTATAATTGATGCCAAGACGCGCGATGTTCTCAGTCAGCCGATGGTCGACGACAACAGTCGCGGC
>JAQSCR010000674.1 GCA_029945495.1 Pseudolabrys sp.
CGCGTCCTGGTAGCCGGTCTAGGTGCGCGCATCCTTGAGGCGGTCGATGTAGCGGCGCTCGTCACGGAACTTCAGCGGGTCGATCTGCACTTCCGGCAAGGCGATGTCTTCGTACTCGCCGGCGTCAAACATGGTCTTCAGCCGCGACGGCGCGCTGATGCGCATGTGATAGTTGGAACTCGGAATGACGAACTGGTTGGCCTCGACGTCCTTGTAAAAGACCAGCGAGCCAGTCTCGGGGCACTTGATCCAGAGATTTTCCGGCGTCTCGCGACGCAGGATGCTGCGGATCTTCGGCCGGACGACGTTGTTGATCCAGTTCATGAATAGGCTCGCATCTGTCTCGGCTGTCATACCTGCGAAAGCGGGTATCCAGTATCCACAAAGATAAGTAACGATTCTCTATAGTGCCACAATGACCATACTGTGATCACTGGATTCCCGCCGGAGCCTGTCATCGGGCCGGCCTTTGGCCGGACCCGTTGGCGGGGACGACTGCGTTTACTACTCCGCCGCCACCCGCTTTGCCGAACGTACGCCCTGCGCGATGTCCGACACCAGATCAGTCACTGCTTTTACAAGATTCGGGCCGGCTTTGCCGTTCGTATCGAGATTGGCCCGCAGCACGTCCACCAGCGCCGAGCCGACCACGACGCCGTCGGCGCCGGCAGCAATGGCGCGGGCGCTTTCGGCGTTGCGCACGCCGAAACCGACCGCCACCGGCAGCTTGGTGTGGCGCTTGATGCGGCCGACCGCGGCGGCAACCTTGCCGGCGTCGGGCGCGGCCGAGCCGGTGATGCCGGTGATCGACACGTAGTACACAAAACCCGACGTATTGTTCAGCACGGTCGGCAGCCGCTTGTCGTCGGTCGTCGGCGTCGCCAGCCGGATGAAGTTCAGTCCCGCCTTCAACGCCGGCAGGCACAGCTCGACGTCTTCTTCCGGCGGCAGATCGACCACGATCAGGCCATCGACGCCGGCGTCCTTGGCATCGACGAGAAATTTATCGACGCCGTAGATGTAGATCGGATTGTAGTAACCCATCAAGACAATGGGCGTGGTGTCGTTGTCCTTGCGGAACTCGCGCACCAGCGCCAGCGTCTTGATCAAAGTCTGGCCGCCTTTGAGCGCGCGTACGCCGGCGGCCTGGATCGCCGGACCGTCCGCCATCGGATCGGTGAACGGCATGCCGAGCTCGATCACGTCGGCGCCGGCCTTCGGCAGCGCCTTGGCGAGCGCCAGCGACGTCGCGCAATCGGGATCGCCCGACATGGTGAAGGTCACCAATGCGGCGCGGCCTTCGGCTTTGAGCGCGGCAAAGCGCGCTTCGATGCGGGTGCTCATTTCTTCTTGCTTTCGAGAAAGGCTTCGACGCTGGCCAAATCCTTGTCGCCGCGGCCGGAGAGATTGACGACCATCAGGTGATCCTTCGGCTTTTGCGGTGCAAGTTCGAACACGCGGGCGAGCGCATGCGCCGGCTCCAGCGCCGGGATAATGCCCTCCAACTGGCTGCACAACTGGAACGCCGCCACCGCCTCGTCGTCAGTCGCCGACAGGAATTTCACGCGGCCCATGTCATTGAGCCAGGCATGCTCGGGGCCGATGCCGGGATAATCGAGACCGGCCGAGATCGAATGCGCTTCAATGATCTGCCCGTCGGGGTCCATCAGGAGATAAGTGCGATTGCCGTGCAGCACGCCGGGACGGCCGCCGGCGACCGAGGCCGCGTGCTGGCCGCTCGGAATGCCGTGGCCGGCCGCTTCGACGCCGTAAATCTCGACCGAACGGTCGTCGAGGAACGGGTGAAACAGCCCCATCGCATTGGAGCCGCCGCCGATGCAGGCGACCAGCGAATCCGGCAGACGGCCCTCAGCGGCCATCATCTGCTCGCGGGTTTCCTTGCCGATGATGCACTGGAAGTCGCGCACCATGGCCGGATAAGGATGCGGACCGGCGACGGTGCCGATGCAGTAGAACGTATCGGCGACATTGGTGACCCAGTCGCGCAGCGCCTCGTTCATCGCGTCCTTGAGCGTCTTCGAGCCGCTCTCGACCGCGCGCACTTCGGCGCCGAGCATCTTCATGCGCAGCACGTTCGGCTGCTGCCGCTCGACGTCGACCGCGCCCATATAGACGATGCACGGCAGGCCGAACTTGGCGCACAAGGTCGCCGTGGCGACGCCGTGCATGCCGGCGCCGGTTTCGGCGATGATGCGCTTCTTGCCCATGCGCTTGGCCAGCATGATCTGGCCGGTGACATTGTTCACCTTGTGCGCGCCGGTGTGGTTCAGGTCTTCGCGCTTGAGATAGATCTTGGCGCCGCCGAATTTCTCGGTGAGGCGTTCGGCGAAATACAATGGCGACGGCCGCCCGACATAATGGGCGAGGTAATGGTCCATCTCTTTCTGGTAGGCGGGGTCGGCCTTGGCTTCGTTATAGGCCTTTTCCAGCTCGAGGATCAGCGGCATCAAAGTCTCGGCGACAAAGCGGCCGCCATAGATGCCGAAGTGGCCGCGTTCGTCCGGGCCGGTGCGGAATGAATTAACCTGGCTCACGGTCATGCGGTCACCTTGGCTGCGCCGAGTGCTGCGTCCGCGGCACGCGCGGCGCGGATGAAGGCGCGGATTTTGTCGGGATCTTTTTCGCCGGGCGTACGCTCGACGCCGGAGGAAACATCGACGCCGGGCGCGCGCGTGATGCGGATCGCTTCCGCGACATTGCCGGCATCGAGCCCGCCCGACAGCATGAACGGAACGGTGGCATTGAGGCCCGCCAGCAGCGTCCAGTCGAACACCTTGCCAAGCCCGCCCGGGCGGGTGTCATCCGCCGCCGGCCGCGCATCGAACAGCAGGCAATCGGCGACGTTGGAATATTCCCGGATCGGCGACAGGTCGGCGCGCACGGCGATCGGCAGCACCTTCATCACCGGCAACCTGAAACGCGAACGCACGACCGCGACCCGCTCCGGCGGCTCGTTGCCGTGAAGCTGCAACATGTCGGGTTTGAGCGCGGCGACGATGGCGTGCAGGGTCTCGTCATTGGCGTTGACGGTGAGCGCGACCTTGGCGGCGCGGCCCTGCGCCCGGACGCCCAAGGCGCGCGACGCCGAGATAGCGAGGTTGCGCGGGCTCGGGCCGAAAAACACGAAGCCGACCATGTCGGCGCCGGATTCCAGCGCAACATCAAGGGCTTCCGGGGTCCTGAGGCCGCATATTTTGATCGCGAGCGCCATAATGATGCGGGTTCTAGCGCCTAAAGCGTGCCGCCGCAAAGATTTAGCGGCGGACCCGGATCACCGCCCCGGCGGCGCGATCGCCGGCGGCGCGTCCGGCTCGAAGTAGGTGGTGGTTGGCGCAGCCGGCTGCGCCTCGGCGGCAAAGCGGTTGCGGGCGGCGCCCAGTTCCTGGCGCAGCACCCGCACCTCGGCATCGAGCTTGCGGGCGGCGCGCCGCCAGTGCGCCTGTCGCGTCTGGGCGGCGGCGCCGCCGACGATCACGCCGAGGATCACCAGCACGAAGATCAGGATGAACAGCGGCAAGGTCGCCGCAAAGGCCGGATCGACCTTGGTGAACGGATCGAATGACACCGTCACCAATTCGCGATTGGCCACCGCAAAGGCGATGATCACCGCGGCGAGCGGAAGGACAATGACGAGAGTGACGATCTTGCGGAACATGGACTACCTCGTGCACCGGACAAGTGAGCGACCCAAGCTCCGCTCATTCCCGCCAACGGGTCCGCGCGAAGCGCGGCCCGATGACAGGCTCCGGCGGGAATCCGGACATGCACCCGACAACGCCAGCGTGGCAAAACTAGGCCCCGCGTTGGCGGAGAGGTTTACGCCTCCGGCGGCGCCGCGCCGTCGCCCTTGTTCAGGCGCTCGCGCATTTCCTTGCCGGTCTTGAAGAACGGCACCGACTTCTGCTCGACCGACACATGCGCGCCGGTGCGCGGGTTGCGGCCGGTGCGCGCCGGGCGGTGCTTGACCGAGAAGGCGCCGAAGCCGCGCAGCTCGACCCGGTCGCCTTGCGCCATGGCGCTGGTGATCTCGCCGAGGATGGCGTTGACGATGTTCTCGACGTCGCGCTGATAGAGATGGGGATTCTGCGAGGCAATACGCTGCACGAGTTCGGACTTGATCATTGACGCCCCACCTTTATCAATCTGGTCAATATGTCGATCTGGTCAGTTCGACGTGGAAGGGTGCCAAAGCGCCAACAGACCGTCAAGATTAAGTCTTTCAATTGCTTGCGCCCCGCCCCACTCCTGGATCTGCTGCGCGAGGGCGCTCAGGCCAACCTGCTGGAAGCCCCAGGCGGCGACGTGCAGGAAGGAAAGCTCGCTGAAACGCGGCTGCAGCGAATAATCGCGCACCGGCGTGTTGGCCGGCACCTTCTTTTCCTTCTCGAGCCAGGCAATCGCCGTCTTTTCGTTGCCAATGGCGTCGACCAGTCTGAGCGGCACGCCCTGCCGGCCGGTAAAGACGCGGCCGTCGGCCACCTTGGTAAGCTGGCCGTCGTCCAGCCCGCGGCGGTCCTTTACCAGGCCCTTAAACCAGGCATAGGAATCGAGCACGATGGCCTCGATGGCCGCCCGCGCTTCCGGGCTGGTCGGCTCGAAACCGTTAGGCGCAGCCTTCAGCGGCGAGGATTTGATCTCTTCGACCTTGATGCCGATGGTCTTCAGGACGTCGGTGAAGTTCGGGTACTGAAACAGGACGCCGATCGACCCGACCAAGGAGGTGTCGTGGGCGATGATGTGGTCGGACGCCAAAGCCGCGATATAGGCGCCGGAGGCGGCCAGGCCGTCGACCACCACCACCATCGGCTTCTTCTCCTGAAGTGCGCGCAGCGCGTCGTAGAGCTGTTCGGAGCCGGCGGTGGTGCCGCCGGGGCTGTCGACATGCACGATCACGGCGCGCGCGTGCGAGCGGCCAAGGCGCTCAAGCGCTTCGACGCGGTCCTGATTGCCGCGGATCACGCCCTGGATCTTGATGCGGGCGATGGCCGTGTCGCCCGGCTTCAATCCGCTACCAGGCACCAGCATGAAGCCGGCAACGCCGACCGCGATCATGACCACCAGCAGCGCCGCGACGCGCCAGAACGTGAGTTTGCGCCGCATGCGGCGGCGATCGACGATGGCATCGGCATCGAGCGACATAGCGTATCCTTTTGGCAAATCCCTGGAGCAAATCCGTCAGTGGAATCGTCGGCCCAGCATAACCCTAAATATGGTCATCGGACCGCTTTTTGGCACGGTCATGGCGCAAAGAAAAACCCCCGAGGCAGGCCTCGGGGGTTCTTTTTGACTTCTCGTTCCCCGGACGCGGTGCATCGTAAAACGATGCGCCGCAGTTCCGGGGTCCAGCTTACTTAAAAAGCTGGGTCCCGAGTCTGCACCGCACCACAAGAGCGGTGCAGTGCGCCCGGGACACGCGCCAACCTTAGTCGGCCTTTTCCTCGTCGTCGGCGTTCTCGCCGGCGCGCTGCTTCAAGGCCGCGCCCAGGATGTCGCCGAGCGAAGCGCCCGAATCGGCGGAGCCGTACTGCGCCATGGCTTCCTTCTCTTCGGCCACTTCGAGGGCCTTGATCGAGACGCCGACCTTGTGGGTCTTGCGATCGAACTGGGTGACGCGGGCGTCAACCTTCTGACCGACGGCGAAACGCTCCGGACGCTGATCGCCGCGCTCGCGCGCCAGATCGGCACGGCGGATGAACGAGGTGAGATCGGTATCGACGATCTTCACTTCGAGGCCGCCTTCGGTGATCGCGGTGACTTCACAGGTGACGACCGAACCCTTCTTGAGTTCGCCCGCCGCGCCCTGCGTCATCGGATCGCCGTTGAGCTGCTTGACGCCGAGCGAGATGCGCTCCTTCTCGACATCGACGTCGAGAACCTGAGCCTTGACCATATCGCCCTTGTTGTACTCTTCGATCACCTGCTCGCCCGGACGCTTCCAGTCCAGATCCGACAGATGGACCATGCCGTCGACATCGCCGTCGAGGCCGAGGAACAGGCCGAATTCGGTCTTGTTCTTGACTTCGCCTTCGACAGTCGAGCCCGGGGGATGCTTCTCGACGAATACTTCCCACGGATTGCGCATGGTCTGCTTGAGACCGAGCGAAATGCGGCGCTTGACCGGATCGACTTCGAGGATCTGCACTTCGACTTCCTGCGAGGTCGAGACGATCTTGCCGGGGTGAACGTTCTTCTTGGTCC
>JAQSCR010000675.1 GCA_029945495.1 Pseudolabrys sp.
GTCGCCCGGGCGCACGCCCGGCAACATGACCGGCGGGCGGCCGGTATAGAGCGGCGGCGTCACCCAGGCATCGACGCGGAAATTCGCCGGCGTCACCACGCCCTGCCAGTCGAAGGCGGCGGTGATGCGCTTCACCCGTTCGCCGCCGGCGGCAAAGAATGTCGCCACCACCAGAATGAGCGTGAGCGCGCGCAACGCCATCGGATCGCGTAAGCCCAATCGCGGTTGCGGCCAGCCGGCCTTGAGCTTGCGCGCCGACATCAGCGCGCGTTCGATATGCGCGCGCCAGAGCGCCTGCGCCACCGGATCGTCGCGATTGGCGGCGATCTCGTCGGAGATGGCCGTTGCCGGCCGGTGCCGCTCGCCGCTGCCGCGGTCGAGCCGGTTTAAGGCCTCATGCTCGCTCGGCACCCGCAGGCGCAGGAACGGGATGGCCGCAACGGCGATGACCAGCAGCATGATGACGAGAGCGATGGCGCGCGGCCACGGCGGCAGCACGATCCACAGACCGGCCCAGGACAGCGCCAGGAAGATTCCGATGGCAACCGAAAGCGTGGCCAGCGCTGGCCACAGCCGTTCCCACAACAGGCTGCGACGGGCGCGCTTGACCGCGCGCGCCAGCAGCAGCCGGGGCGATGGCCGCCTGTCGTGACCCTGGTCGTTCAATTCGTCCAAAAGCCGCTCCGCCGCCCGGGCTTGAAGAGAATCTGCAAGCCCAACGCTATCACGCAGGCAATTCCCAGGCCATTGATCGGGCCAAGGACCGGGTCAAGGACCGGGTCAGGCCCTAGAGCCAGCCGGGCAGTGAATCGAGCGCGATTAATTGGTCAACTTCAAGGCGCGGGCGGACAACCGCCCATTCCGCGCCGTTGACCAACACTTCCGGCACCAGAGCGCGGGTATTGTAGGTTCCGGCCTGCACCGCGCCATAAGCGCCGGCAGTCATGACCGCCAGCAGCGCGCCGTCGGCCGGTTCCACGAGGTCACGGTCCTTGGCCAGGAAATCGCCGCTTTCGCAGACCGGGCCGACGACATCGGCGCGAATACGGCGGGCGGAATCGGCCGCTTCATCGACCGGCCAGATCTCGTGATAGGCGTCATACAAGGTCGGACGGATCAGGTCGTTCATGGCGGCGTCGACCACGACGAAGTTCTTGGCCTCGCCGTGCTTCACGAACAACACGCGCGTCACCAGGATACCGGCGTTGCCGACGATCATTCGGCCGGGCTCGAAAATCAGCCGGCAACCGAGATCGCGCGTCGCGCGCTTGACCACCGCCGCATAGGCGTCCGGTAGCGGCGGCGGCTCGTTGTCGTTACGATAAGGGATACCAAGACCACCGCCGAGATCGACATGCGAAATCGTATGACCATCGGCGCGCAATTCGCGCACGAAGTCGGCGAGTAGCGCGAAGGCGTCGCCGAACGGACCGAGATCGGTGATCTGGCTGCCGATATGCATGTCGACGCCGGCGACCTTGACACCCGGCAGTTTGGCGGCACGGGCATAGACCTCGCGCGCGCGGCTGATCGGAATGCCGAACTTGTTCTCGGCCTTGCCGGTGGCGATCTTGTGATGGGTCTTGGCGTCGACGTCGGGATTGACCCGCACCGAGATATGCGCAGTGCGGCCCTTGGCGCTCGCGATCCGCGATAGCAGTTCGAGCTCGGGCTCCGACTCGACATTGATGCAGAGAATGCCTTCGTCGACGGCAAGCGCCAATTCGCGCGCGGTCTTGCCCAGCCCCGAGAACATGATCTTGTCGGCGGGAATGCCGGCCAGGCGCGCGCGCTTCAACTCGCCTTCCGAAACCACGTCGGCGCCGGCGCCCAATTTGGCCAGCGTCTTGATGACGGCCTGGTTGGAGTTCGCCTTCATGGCGTAACAGACCAACGCATCGACATCGGCGAAAGCCTGCGCGAACACGTTGTAGTGCCGCTCGAGCGTCGCGGTCGAATAACAGTAGAACGGCGTACCGACCGCGTCCGCGAGCGTGCCGAGATTCACCGCTTCGGCATGCAGAACGCCGCCGCGATAG
This sequence comes from Pseudolabrys sp., assembly GCA_029945495.1. Lineage (GTDB taxonomy): Bacteria > Pseudomonadota > Alphaproteobacteria > Rhizobiales > Xanthobacteraceae > Pseudolabrys. The sequence goes on from JAQSCR010000675.1 coordinate 2,040, forward strand.
TCGAAATAATGCATCAGACCAACGTTTTAAAAGGCTTGGAAATTCGCTCAGTTGAGCAGGACGTCGAGCGGGATTCGTTTCTGCGGGCCTTTCGGCGCCTGCGGCTGGCCGTCCGGGCCGACGCCGGGATTGCCATCGATCGTTGCGCCGCCGATGGGCGCGACGCCGTTCGAACTCATTTCGGACGTCTGCGCCTGCGGCACGTCGAGCGAGGCGCCGGGGGGCGGGTCCAGCGGCCCTTTGCGGCCGCAGCCGGCAAGGCCGAGCGCAAAGGCAAGCACGCCGATCACGGCGAGACGGGGAAGCCGAGGAACGCGGAATGAGGGCAAGCTGTTTATCTCCCAGTGCGGCGGCCATCTTAGCAAAGACGCGATAAAAGGCGAAATCAGGTCATTCAACAGAAGTTTGACGGCCCGGCAGGCGCCGGTCGGGGGCGTCTATGCCGTGCAGCCGCTCACGTTGGGCCTCTAACCATGTCAGCCGTTTGAACGCCTGTTTGCGCAAATTCGAATTGGTGGCCCGTTCGAAGCGCCACTCGGCGCCGGAAATCAGCAGCTCCAGTTGCGCCAGCGACAGCTTTTCAGCCTCCGCTTCGGTATTGGCGCCGCCCTTGAGCCGGCCCATTTTCGGCTCTTGCGACTTCACGGCTTTTCTTTTTCCAGTCTCTTGAGCCACCGTTTGGCCTGCGCCTTGACGTTTTTCGGCGCGGTGCCGCCATAGCTGACGCGGCTTTTCACCGACTTGTCGACCGACAGCACGCTGAACACATCGTCGCCGATCCGCGGCTCGATCACCTGCATGGCGGCAAGCGGCAGGCGGTGCAGCGGCACGCCCTCATTCGCCGCCTTGGCGACAATGCGGCCGGTGACGTGATGGGCGTCGCGGAACGGGATCTTCAGGCTCCGCACCAGCCAGTCGGCGAGATCGGTCGCCGTGGCGTAGCCTTCGCCGGCCGCCTTCTTCATCTTGGCAGCGTCGGGCACCAGGTCGCCGACCATGCCGGTCATTGCTGCGATCGACAGCGACAGCGCCGAGAGGGCGTCCATCACACCTTCCTTGTCCTCCTGCATGTCCTTGGCATAGGCGAGCGGCAGCCCCTTCATCACGATCAGAATACCGTTGAGCGCACCGATGATGCGGCCGGTCTTGCCGCGCACCAGTTCGGCGGCGTCCGGATTGCGCTTCTGCGGCATGATCGAGGAGCCGGTGGTGAATTTATCGGACAGCTTGACCAGGCCGGTGAGCGGCGAGGTCCACATTACGATCTCTTCGGCGAAGCGCGACAGATGCACCGAGGTAATCGACGCCGCGGCAAGCGTTTCCATGGCGAAGTCGCGATCGGAGACGGCGTCGAGCGAATTGGCCATCGGCGCGGAAAAGCCGAGCGCCTTGGCGGTCATGTCCCGATCGATGGGAAACGACGTACCGGCGAGCGCGGCGGCGCCGAGCGGCATCTCGTTGAGCCGCTTGCGGGCGTCACCGAGCCGGCCGCGATCGCGCGCGGCCATCTCGACATAGGCGAGCAGATGGTGGCCGAAGGTCACCGGCTGCGCCGTCTGCAAATGTGTGAAGCCCGGCATCACGGTGTCGGCATGCTCGAGCGCCTTGGTGGCGAGAGCGAACTGGTAGGCGGCCAAAGCGGCATCGAGCGTGTCGATCGAGTCGCGCATCCACAGCCGGAAGTCGGTGGCCACCTGATCGTTGCGCGAGCGTGCCGTGTGCAGGCGGCCAGCCGACGGCCCGATCAGGTCGGTCAGCCGGCTTTCGACGTTCATGTGGATGTCTTCGAGCGCACGCTTGAACGTGAAAGTGCCGCCCTCGATCTCTGACAGGATCGTGTCTAGACCGTGTGCGATCTTTTTCGCATCGTCCGCCGCAATGATGCCTTGCTTGGCCAGCATGTCGGCATGGGCTTTGGACGCGGCGATATCCTGACGGTACAAGTGCCGGTCGAAGTCGATGGAGGCGTTGATTTCCTCCATGATGGCGTCGGGGCCGGACGCAAAACGGCCGCCCCACATTTTGTTGCTCATCGTGTCGCTCTTATTGCCGTTCTTTACCTAAGGTTCGCCGCATGATCGACCGTCCTACCCGAAGCCACGCCATCCGGCGGCTCATTCTTGTCCTGGCTGGCGGACTGGCTGGCGTGGCCGTCGGTCTGGCCGGGGTATACGGGATTGCGACCCTGACAGGCAATCTGTTCGGCGGGCCGGCGAAAGATGCCGCCTGCAAGCCGGCGGTCGCTCTGGCCGCGAAAATCGCCCCTCTGGTGACCGGGGAAGTGGCGGCGGTCGGCGTCGCCAAAAGCCCGCTCCGGGTGCCCAACCTCGCCTTCCAGGACGCCGCCGGCAAGCCGCTGACGCTGGAGAACTGGCGCGGCCGTACCGTGCTGGTGAACCTGTGGGCGACCTGGTGCGTGCCTTGCCGCAAGGAAATGCCGGCGCTCGAGGCGCTGGAGAAGAAGCTGGGCGGGCCGAATTTCGAGGTGGTCACGGTCAATATCGATACCCGCGACCCGGACAAGCCGAAGGCCTGGCTGAAGGAAGTCGGCATTTCGCAGTTGGCGTATTACGCCGACCCGAACGCCAAGACCTTCCAGGATTTGAAAGCCGTCGGCCGCGCTTTCGGCATGCCGACCACCATGCTCGTCGATCCGAACGGCTGCGAAATCGGCACCATCGCCGGACCCGCCGAATGGGCGAGCGACGACGCGGTGAAGCTGATTGAAGCGGCGCTGAAGGGCTAATTCGACCTTACGCGGTCGTGTCGGTGGTGGTGCCGGTGGTGTCGGTCGTGTCGACGATAACCGCGGGCAGCGTATAGACGTAATATTTCTGCTTCAACGCGGCTTCCGCCTTGGCCTGATCCATCGCCGCCTGCACGCTGTCAATCTGCTTGAGCAGTGCCGTGCTCTGCTTTTTCTTCTGGGCATTGACGCGGGCGATCGCCGCATTGGCCGCGAGCGTAGAGGCGCCTGAGATCTGGTCCTGACTGGCGCTCTCGAACGGCGAACTCGACGAGGCACCCGACACGGATGTCGCCAGCGCAGAGGAAACCTTGGAACTGTTGTCTTTTGCCGTGCTGGCCGCGGAAGTGCCGGCCGTGCCGAAGCCAACCGTGGTCGTTGCGTACCTGAAGTGGCTGAGATTGATCATTCTATGGATTCGCTCAGACAATCACGTTAGCCGCGCAGGGTTAATCAAATCTTAGATTTCGGCCGCGGCCCCTTGACGCGGGCGCCGGCGGGCCTATACTTAACCAAATGGTTTACTATTCACCCTCGGCACTCGATCGCACTTTTGCCGCTTTGGCGGACCCAACCCGCCGGGCATTGCTGGCGCGGATGAGCGAAACCGAGGCCATTTCCATCAGCGAACTGGCCAAGCCCTTCGCCATGTCGCTGCCCGCGATCATGAAGCATCTCGACGTGCTGGCCGGCGCCGGTCTGGTCGCGCGCGCCAAGAACGGCCGCATTGTCTCCTGCCGGCTGGAGGCCGGGCCCATGCAGGAAGCCAACGACTGGCTCAACCGCTATCAGCGCTTCTGGAACCACCGTCTCGATCAACTCACCGCTTTTCTGGAGGAAGACGAATGTCCGACACCCTCACCAAGCCAAGCCTCACCATCAAGCGCCGCCTCAACGCCGCGCCCGCGAAAGTCTTTGCCGCCTGGAGCGACCCGGAAAAAATGACGCATTGGATGGGGCCGGCCGGCGTTCAGAAGCTGGTCGCCGAGACCGATTTGCGCGTTGGCGGCAAATATCACATCCAGATGACCATGGCCGACGACGAGCACAACGTCAGCGGCGTCTATCGCGAAATCGTGCCGAACGAAAAGCTGGTGTTCACCTGGGCGTGGAAGTCGACACCGGAGCGCGAGTCGCTGGTGACCGTGACATTCAAGAACGACAACGGCGGCACGATCATGACCCTGTTGCACGAGCAGTTCTTCGATGCCGACGCGCGCGATCGTCACAACGCCGGCTGGACCGGCACGATGGATAAACTCGAAAAATACTTGGAGGCGTAAATCATGTCACACGGAAAATTTGCCTGGAACGAACTGGTCACGCATGACGTCGCCAAAGCGAAGAAGTTCTACGCAGACGTTATGGGCTGGACCTATGACGCGATGCCCGGCGTCGACGGCGCCACTTACT
>JAQSCR010000676.1 GCA_029945495.1 Pseudolabrys sp.
GCCAAAGTAACTGCGGCCAGCTTCAAGCCGATTGTAGTCGTACCGTGAAATCGCCTTAGTCCCGCACAATGTGTCGGTAAAGCGTTGGGAAAGAATCCAGGAAAAGAGAACCGCGAATGTCCGGTTGGCCAAGTAATTCAGAAAACGCATGGCGCCCTGCGCCATGGGATAAACTAGCCTTGTCCCGTTAACGAACTCACCCCGACCAGAAGCAAAGATAGCGAAAAACTTTCCGATATCTTCCGGTGCTACCGTCAGATCGGCATCAAGAATGATCAGAACGTCGCCGCGTGCCGCCGCAAACCCCTCGCGTACCGCGTTGCCTTTGCCTTTGCCCTGTTGAACGAGGACCTTGATGTCACGGTCGGCATACTTCGCTTTCACTCGATGGCATTCTTCGAGGGTTCCATCCGCACTGTGCCCCTCGACAAAGAGGATCTCGAGATCGTCACAAAACTTCGGCAGTCTTTGCACCGCCCTTTCGATATTGTCGCGCTCGTTGCGGCAAGGCACGAGAACCGAAGCCGATCTTGGCGCCGTGTGCTCCATGCGCCGAGATCGGGCCACGACATAATTGCGCAGGCAGAGATTGCGTATCAAAGGCAGCGGAGCGACAAATCGATTCAGAAATGTGCCGATACCCAGCATTCGAACAGGAACAAGCTGGCGCGTTTCAGAACGGACAACTTCAAAGTCGGCCATATCGAGAATGCTCGAAAGGTCTCGGACTGAGAGCCAGCTCTGTTGCGGATGCGGCATTCGTTGACCGACCTGCTCCCCAAATCGAAGCAGCGGTCGCCATAACTGATTAAAATACGAGATAATAAGACGTGTATGCGGCGTGCAGATGCGATGCAACCGCTCGAGCGTCGACTGGCAATCTTCAAGACTGCCGATGGCATCGGCGATGATTATGGCATCAAACGGGCCGTGCAATGCCACGACGGTTTCTGCGTTCTCAATGTCGCCCTGAATAAATTCAAGATCCGGAAATAGCGCCTTCGCCCTTGCGATCATTTCGCCGCTGATATCGAGTCCAACCCCGCGAGAAGGCTTCAGCGAGGCGAGCGCGTGTCCGGCGCCGCATCCTATCTCAAGAACTCTCGAGCCTTCTGGAATCAGAAACCGTTGAAAGCGATATTCATCTTCATAGAAGCTTTGACTGCGGGCGATCCAGGCCTGACGCTTCGATGCCAACCGATCGTAATGGGCGATCAGTTCCCGCTTGCGCGCATTCCGCTGGAGCTGCTGTTCGGCTGCAGCCTCGCCCGACTCGTCCAATGCTAAATCGATTGACATGGACTTGCTGTTCGGCCGGAGGATTTCGAAGCTAGTGAAAGCCCGAGTTTGGCCAGCGCGACAGTGCCTGCGCCGATTTTATCCAAGCCATAATTCTTGATCGCAGTTTCCCGCGCAGCTCTTCCGATCTTTAAGGCCAAGGTTCGGTCGTTACGCAGGCGCGTGATCGCAGCCCCGATAGCGGCCGGATCGTCAGGCGGCACGAGGATACAATTTTCTCTGTCTTTCATCAGATCGGGAGCCCAATTGCCGCGCGTCATGGTGAGGATAACTGGCCGCGCACAACTCATTGCCTGCAAGGTAACACTCTGCCCGGAAGGTTGATATACATCCTTAACGGGGACCACAATCGCGAATGCTGAGTTATAGAGCCGTCGCAAATCCTGATCGGTCGCCGAATGCGGGTCGGAAAAGCCGCCTGGGCTGATCCGGATATGGGTCGATCCGGGCGGCACGCGCACCGGGTTGCGGGTGATAATCAGGGTCGGGTTGGCACCCGGCGCTCGCGCTAGGGAATCGAAGTCGCGATTGAGGTCCTGTCCGATAGCCAGGACAAAGTCTCCATTGCCGTGTGCCTGCTCCGGCCGCCAGAACTCGGTATCGACGCCGAAAGTCAGGATCGACGATCGCTCTGGGATGACTCCGTATCTCTCGATCGCCCGCGCCCGATCCGCCGGACCCAGAAAGAACACGTGATCGAGACCGGCGAGAGACCGCCTGATGATGGCGCGCGCGACCCCACGCATCGTCTCAGGCGCGCGGCTTTCGATGTCGCAAAGACCCTGAAAGCCGCCGATCAGGATCGGCCGCTTCGAAGCGTGCCCCAAGCCGAGACCGAGCGACAGCGAAAAACCGTCCGTGTAACTAATCAAAACCTTCGCACTCTCGAACGTCGCGGCTTTAAGACGGACGGACATTGGCCGCGCGCCGACTCCGGTGATCGAAGCCATAAACCTTTCAAATCTATCCGCAATGATGCCAAGCAGGCCGGGCTCGGCGCCCGAGGTTGATAACATCGCGCTTCTTATTCCGGCATTCTCCAATTCAAAAAAGCCATAGAAAAACTCGCGCGGCGATTCCTCGCCTTGCTGCAATTTTTGCAGTCGCAAATCGCGCCCACCTTTATTGAAAACCAATACGTCGGCATCGGCCGGGCCTATTCTCTCACTCGACTCCATCAGGCGCATGCGGCTACTCGGGCTCCTGACGACCGGCCAGGGCTCGCTCGCGGACCACCTCGCCCAGCAGATCGACAATTCGCTCGCGCCAAGGACGCTGAAACGGCGTAACGAATCGGCGCGCCACGTCTTTCAGGCGAGCGCCGCACGCCACACCTTCAGCCGAGACAAGCACGGGAAGGAGTCCGACCAACTCGTCGGAGCCTCTAGCGATAGATACATCGTTGAGGGCGAAAAACTCTTCGAAATGGAGAAGCGGAATCATTTTGCTCAGAACGGCATCGTCGCCCTCAGGCAAATAAATGGCCACAGGCTTCCCATGCATCACTGCCTCAAGAAGAATCGTCGAGAGTGGCGACACCACGGCATCAACGCTGCAGAGCAGATCGTGCGTATCATGGTAGTCGGGCAAAGCCATTGAGGCGTCGCCCTTGGCAAGGCTGTCGAGATAGCCACGCATGCCTTTATCGACCACGATATAACGCCAAGAACGGCCCGCGAGCAGCGCCCCGCCCTGCCCACCACCGCCCCATGGGTGGGGACGGTAGACAACCGTGATCGGTCCGGCGCGCCCCGCTTCGATAGCGTCATCGAGCGCGTCGAGCGCCGCACCCTCGTCGGTTTGCGCATTCGAACCGGCGAACAAAACAATCTTGCGCGAAGGATCTATGCCATGCACGGCGCAGAATCCGGCTCGGTCGATGCGAGGATGTTCGTTAAAGACATCGAACTGAGCGGCGCCGAACTCGACCACCTTGTTTCGCGGCGCGCCAATAAACTGAATGGCGTGCTCCCGGGATTGCGGACCCCATACGAGAAGTTTGTCAGGATGGCCTACCACTGCCCGCTTGGTCGATGGGTTGTCCCAAGAATTAGTCGCGACCACGATCGGAATACTTTGGCGATTTCCTTCCGCCACCAGATCGTTGATAAAGACGCCATCAAGGACAGACGGGTGGAAAACGATATCGGGCTTCTCGCGCGTGAGCAGATCGGCCAATTCCCGGTTTGGATAACAGTTTAACCGATCTGCGACGATTTTGCGAAAAATACTCGCCCCGATAGGCAACCCTGCAAGGGTCAGCAGGGTTGCCGCCTTCCATCCAAGCGTCATCCATCGAATCCGGCGGATCGCCGATTCATGTCGACCAAGGCGAAGTTTAAGCTGGTCGGCATAGAGAACCCACCGCCAAGTTTGTTGACGCTGTGGGTCAACCGCAACACTGGTGAAGGGCGCTCCGAGCGGGAGTTCTTCGGGACTCAGTTTGAGGCGTTTTCGGCCAGCCGGGAACACGAAACGTACATCCGCGCTCCGCACAAGTTCAGCAAGGGCGCCGTTCTGTACGAAATGCCGACATACAATGTCGTGATCGATGAAGACGAGAGCCTTCACCGATCGGAACCCGATGACCGAGACAGGAACCACTCCACCAACGCAATATCTTCCTCGGTATCAATTGAAAGATGCGGCCCTTGAATTACAAGCGCCCCTGCGCGGTGTCCTTTGATGGACCGTTGCTTGACAAGACATTCGCGAGTAATTGCGTAGGCGATGCCGTTGCGATGAAATACCGGCTGCAGCTGTTGCCGCGCGATTATATCGGCACCCCTTGTGTCATAGTAATTGAGAACGCCATCGACGACCGTCAATTGCTTCAGCGGATGCGCTTTGGTGTCGGTTTCCGACACCGTCCAAACCGAATCCCAAGAGCCATCAACCAGCATTCGAATTGTCGCGGAGACCTGCTCCGAGGTCCGCAATGGCGAGGTCGGCTGCAGCATGACGACAATATCGTACTTGTTCCCATCCAGGGCTTCCGTGCTCTCAAGCGCATGCAGAAGCACATCGAAGTCTCCGATCCGGTCGCCCGAAATGGATTCGGGCCGCATATACGGCGCCGCAAGACCAACCGATTCTGCCGCACTCTTAATCAAGGCATGGTCGGTCGAGACAATAGCGCGATCGACTTCTGGAACACCGCCGACAATATCGCCCACACGCGCGATTAACGAACGCCCGCCAACCTCGCGCAGATTTTTGAGTGGAATGCCTTTGGATCCGCCACGGGCGGGCACCACGGCAAGTACCGTGCGGCCGTGGATCATGGTTCGCTCGCTACCGCAAAAACCGTGTCGGTCGCGCCTTTCGCCTCAAGCGCCGCCTTGTACGCCTGATCAGCGGAACCTAGCGCGTCGGCTAGAACAGGATCTCCGCCGGGGCGGCCGTACCGAAGCCACGCCAGATGATTTTCAAGCCCGTAACGTTGATAGGGACGAATTTCATCTACTACGAGACCGGTGGCGCCAATGACTTGCGACAGCGATCTGCCGGAATAAACGAAGGGATGCTGGCGCTGGAAGTAAAACGCTTCATAGACAGGCAACGCATACAAAGACAAAAGCGGATCGTCCAACGACGGAACCTCGATAATGATACGCCCGCGCGGTGCGAGCACTTGTCTTATTTCGCCAAGGAACCCCCGTGGGTCGCTGATATGTTCGAATACGTGGAACAAGCATACGACATCCGCCTTAACGCCCGCATCAATTGCTTCAGCGATTGAGCTGAAATTATGGGCAAGTGACAATGCCTCTCGGGCACGATCTGTTTCACGATCGGGCTCGACGGCCATGAGGGACAATTGCGGGCGCAAGGCGCGCAGCTTCGATAGAAATCCGCCTTCGGCCGCGCCAATTTCCAGAATTGTCCCGGCTTTGGGGAAAAGGTCCTCGATCTTTGCCAGGCGGCGGTCAATGACATCGAGCGTCTTCTTGTATGGTCCCAGCCCAAGCTTTTGTTGACGCGGAACGTAGTGCGAGTAGTCGAGCACCGGACGCGGGTGCAGTACGGCGAAGGCATTCTCTCCGTCGACAAAAACGTCGACATCCACTTCATCGAAAATACCGTGACGGCGGTGACTGAACACGGCATCTCGATAGGGCAACGGCAATGCAACTCTCGCGTCGTCCGGGATTTTTCGATTCATGATGGGGTCAACACCAGATAAAGATTGTCAGATCGGCCTGACGCTTCAAGCCAAGTTCGCCAAAGGCCGTCCGCTTCGCGGTCGATCGGAAGCAACGTAGCGCGCCCGCTCGGCTTGCGGTCTCGCAGCCACAACAGCGCGTTGGCCATACCGTAGCGGTGTACGTGGCGGACCTCCCGGACTCGAAACCCGGCCGCTTCAGCACAGTAAGAAAGAGCTGCGGCCCCAAACGTCCAGCGATGTTGAGTTCGGTAGAAAAACGCCGGAAAGTCATCCGGCAGAACATCCATAAGAATGTCGTTGTGGTTGGGGGTCGATACAATCAGAGTGCCACCCGGCCTAAGCAAATTCCGAATGCCGGCCAGAAACGATTTTGGATCTGCAACGTGCTCGATAACCTGAATTGCAAACGCCACGTCCACTCGACCGCCGTACTCGCGAGCCGCTTCTTCTGCGCTCGGAAAATAATTGTACCCGCGCTGCCTCAGAGATAGTGCGAACCCTTCCGCAGGGTCGACCGCAACAACATGGGCGGCTACTCCCCGCACATGATCCAGTAGACTGCCGCCGCCACACCCGACATCGGCCACCGTTTGACCGCGCAAGGAAAGCGGCCATACCGTCTCGATCGTAAAACGGGCGAGCTCGTCATGGGTCGCCTGATGTTTCTCGATGTCGTGACCCTGCTCAAGCCGATCGCGGTACACTTCTGT
>JAQSCR010000677.1 GCA_029945495.1 Pseudolabrys sp.
GGCGCAGGCTGTGGGCACGGCGGTTCAACCAGGCGGCGGCGCTGGCCGGGACCATTTCCGAGATCAGCGGCGTGCCGGTGCTGCATGACGTGCTCAAGCGCGTCCGCGCCACGCCGCAGCAAGTGCGCCTCTCCAAAACCCAGCGCGCCGACAATGTGCAGGGCGCCTTCCGGGTCGCCGATGGCGAAAAGGCCCAGGTCACTGGGCGCCGGGTCGTGCTCGTTGACGACGTGCTGACATCGGGCGCCACCGTCTATACCTGCGCCCGCGCGCTGCTGCGGGCGGGCGCAGCCCATGTCGATGTGCTGGTTTTTGCCAGGGTTGTCGCGCCGGTGCGCACTCCCATATAAGCAGAACCAATAAACGCGAGCCCAAACAGCAATGCCTCCCGTCGAAATCTACACCACCCGCTGGTGCCCTTACTGCCACGCCGCCAAGGCGCTGCTGACGCGCAAGGGCGTCGATTTCAAGGAAATCGACGCATCGGCAAGCACTGTGCGCCAGGCGATGATCCAACGCGCCCACGGCCGCTCAACGGTGCCGCAGATTTTCATCGGCAGCGTGCATGTCGGTGGCAGCGACGATCTGCACGATTTGGAAGACGAAGGCCGGCTCGATCCTCTCCTTGCCGCCGAAGGTAGCAAAACATGAGCACGACGCCGGCGACCTTCAAGGCCGCGCTGATCCAGATGCGCTCGGGCGTGACGCCCGCCGCCAATGTCGACGCGGCGGCGCAAATGATTGGCGAGGCGAAATCAGCCGGCGCCGACTACGTGCAGACGCCGGAAATGACCAACATCATGGATGGGCAGCGCGAGCGCTTCTTCGCGACAATCCAGGAAGAAGACGCAGACACGTCGCTGGCGGCGTTTCGCGAACTGGCGCGCAAGCATCGCATCTTCGTTCATGTCGGCTCGCTGGCGATCAAGGTGGCGCCGGAGAAAGCCGCCAATCGCGGCTTCCTGATCAACCCGAAAGGCGACATCGCCGCCCGCTACGACAAGATCCATATGTTCGACGTCGATCTGGCCGGCGGCGAGAGCTATCGCGAGTCGCGCAATTACCGTCCGGGCGAGATCGCAATAAACGCCGACCTGCCCTGGGGGCGGCTTGGCGTGACGATCTGCTACGACCTGCGTTTCCCCGCGCTCTATCGCGCGCTGGCGGAAGCCGGCGCCACCATGCTAGCGATTCCGTCCGCCTTCACCAAACAGACCGGCGAAGCGCATTGGCATGTGCTGATGCGCGCCCGCGCCATCGAGAACGGCTGCTTTGTGCTCGCAGCCGCACAAGCCGGCAAGCACGAGAACGGCCGCGAGACCTTCGGTCATTCGATCATTGTCGATCCGTGGGGCCGCGTGCTGGCCGAAGGCGGCAGCGAACCCGGCGTGGTGATGGCCGAGATCGATCCGGCGCTGGTTACGGAAGCGCGCTCGCGTATGCCGTCATTGCAGCATGGCCGCCGCTTCGAAATGGCCGAGCCGATTGCCGAACCGACGCACTTGCATCTGGTTCAGGACGCCGAATGATCCGCTACGCGCTCGCCTGCAACAAGGGACACAGCTTCGATAGCTGGTTCCAGGATTCCGCGGCCTTCGACAAGCAGGCCAAGCGCGGCCTGGTGACATGCCCGCATTGCGGCTCGGCCAAGGTCGAGAAAGCGATCATGGCGCCGCGGCTGTCATCGAGCGCCAGGAAGCGCAAGGCGCCGGTTGAAACGTCTGACGCGCCGGCCGACAAGGCGCAAGGAATCCAGCCTGTCGCGATGATGTCGCCGCAGGAAAAGGAATTCCGCACCAAACTGAAAGAACTGCGCGAGCACATCGTCAAAAATGCCGACGACGTCGGCCAGAAATTTCCCGAAGAAGCGCGCAAGATGCATTACGGCGAAACCGAGCATCGCTCGATCTACGGTGTGGCCTCGCCCGAAGACGCCAAGGAACTGGCCGAGGAAGGCATCGAATTTCACCCGATCCCGATATTGCCGGACGAGCGGAATTAGACTGGCGGCCGTTGACGCATATCAATGCATTGCGCCGTCATTTTCTGAAATTTAATTCATGCCTGAACCCGGCTTGACCATGCGAATGGCGGCGATTGCGCTGGGCTTGTTGTTGATCGGCCCAGCCGCGCGGGCCGAGAGCGCCGAACTCTTCGGCCTTGCCACCGTCGCGGTCGCGGACGGGGCGTTGCCGGCGACGTGGCGGAAGCTGCAAACGGAGATTCAGTCCGACGAACGCATCGTCGTTCAATGCCGTGCCGAGCCGCAATCCTGCGCCTGGCCCGCGGCGCTGCGCTTCATTGCGATCGTCGGCGAAGGCAATGGCTATGACGGCCTAGCCCGGATCGGGCGCATCAATCGCGCGGTCAATCTGGCGATCGGCGCGGCCAACGCCGTAGCCGTTCAATCGGCATGGAGCTCGCCGCTCCAGACGCTCGCCGTGGGATCCGGCGATTGCAAACAATACGCCGTCCTGAAGTATGCGGCCCTGCAGGATGCCGGCATCGCCGCCGACGATCTGCGTCTTGTCATTGTCAGAATCAAGCGGCCGCAGAATCCGGGAGTAAAGCCGACCGGCCACGCGCTGGTTGCGGTTCGCAACGACGCGGACTGGATCGTTCTCGACAATCGATCTCTGGCGATGATCGAAAGCAGGCAGGTCCTCGATCAATATCTGCCACTGTTCGTGCTCGACCATCGCGGCGTCCGGCGTTTTGTTCAGCCGTCCGGCGCCGACGCTGTCCTCGCGCCTTGCGGCGGGAACGGCGGTTAGACCGCCTGTGGAACGCGGCAGTATGCCGCAAATGACCTGACAATTGACTGACATGGACCAACAGCCAGCCGTCAGCGTCATTCCGGCAAGATCCGGTGATCACCGGCCGCATGGCGTGGCCGGGCAGCCAGTCTAGGCCAGATCTAGCGGGACCCATCATGAGCGCCTTCAACGAGACTATCGAATCACGCGGAGAAAAGCCGCCGACAACGGTCAACGTCTGGGATCCGTTTGTGCGGGTGTTCCACTGGTCACTGGCGGCGCTGTTTCTGGTGGCCTTTCTGACCGGCGACGACATCGAGCAGGTGCACATCGCCGCCGGCTATACGATTGCCGGCCTGGTGGGCTTGCGTGTCATCTGGGGATTCATCGGCCCGGCGCACGCACGCTTCAGCAACTTCGTCCGCTCGCCACGCGATGTCCTTGTCTATTTGCGCGACATCGCTCTGTTCAGGGCGCCACGCCATCTCGGCCACAATCCGGCCGGCGGCGCCATGATCGTCGCGCTCATCATCATGCTGATCGGCACCAGCGCCACCGGCTATATGCTCACCACCGACGCGTTCTGGGGCGCAAAGTGGGCGGGAGAAGTCCACGAGGTCTTCGCCAACCTGACCGTCGCGCTGATCGTGATTCACGTCCTTGGCGTTCTGCTCGCCAGCTTCGAACATCGGGAGAATCTGGTGAAGGCGATGATCACCGGCAGGAAGCGGAGTGCGTGAAGGCCGATATGTGAGCACGCCGGCGCCGGGAGCAATAATCTTCGGGCGCCGGCATCTCGCCCTAATGCGCCCACACCAATAGCGCGACGCCGATCACCACCAGCACGATGCCGAGGCCTTCGCGCGCCGTGGTCGGCTGCTTGAAGATGAAGCGCGTCACGCCCTGCGCGAATAGCACTTCGACCAGAGCCAGCGTGCGCACATTGGCCGCCGTGGCGATGGCGAAGGCGAGAAACCAGAACTCCGAAGCAAACGCGCCCATAAAGCCGGCCAGGAGCGACGGCTTCCACGCCTTGGCGATGGCGCGCAGCACTTTCGGATCGCGCAGCGCCAGCCAGGCCGTCAGCACCGCCGCCTGCATGACCAGGCCCACCGCCAATGTGTAGGTCGCGGCCATGACGAAATGCGGCAGTTCCAGCGACAGGATGGCGCCGCGATAGCCGATCGCGGATAGGGCGAAAAGCGAGCCGGAGAGAATGCCGATCACCGTCGAGCGCGTCGTCGAGACCTGGCCGGCGCCGGGCTTGAGCGAAATGACGATGACGCCGGCGGTTGCGATCAGGATCGCCGCGCCGGACAGGATGCCGATACGGTCGCCGAGAAAGATCAACCCGAACAGCGCAACCTGCATCGGCTCGGTCTTGATATAGGCGTAAGCGACGACGAAGGAGCGCTCGCCCATCACCGACAGCATGGTGGCGGTGGCGCCGATTTGCGTCAGCGCGCCGGCGATCACCCACAGCCAGAACACGGCCGGCGAGCTCGGCAGACTGTAGCCGGCGAAATACATGACGCCCGGCAGAAAGACGAACAGCGCGAACGGAAAGCCGAACAGAAACCGCACATGCGTGGCGCCGACCGTGCCGAGCGTGGCGGTCAGTTCGCGCTGCATGGCGTTGCGCGCGGTTTGAGCTGCGGCGGCGATGAGGGTGAATACAGCCCAAAGCATTGCGTGACGTTTCTTCTTTTAAAGACGCACCGGCGACGAACTAGGCCGCCGGCTTGATCTCCGCGGCTTCCGGGAATTCGGTGGCGGTGCCGTTCTCATTGTCGATCAACAGGAACAGATCGAAATAACGGATCGTCGGCGCGGCGCCGGTGCGCTTGATGACCGACTGTTTCCAGTCCTCGTTATGCGCGCGCTGCGCGGCGTCGAGCGACGGCCAGATATAGACGCCGGCGCCGGTCTTGCCGTTCAGCTCGAGCAGGAAATGCTTGCGCAACAATTCCTTGTTGCCCTGCCATTTCGGGATGACATGACGCGCGTCCTCGGCCACCTGCTGGCGCGTCCAGCCCTTCGGCGAATTGAATTCGACCAGTTCGAGGATCATGCGTCCTTCCCTTCGTTACCCCTGCGCTCGCCCACCAGCATGTAGTTCACGTCCATGTCGGACGACAATTGCCAGCGGTCGGCGAGTGGATTGTAGATCACGCCGCGTTCGCCGATGACGTCGAGGCCGGCGTCTTCGATGGCGCGTTCGAGTTCCTGCGGCTTGACGAACTTGTCCCATTGATGTGTGCCGCGCGGCACCCAGCGCAGCACATATTCGGCGCCGACGATCGCCAAGGCAAAGCTCTTGAGCGTGCGGTTGAGCGTCGCCGCGATCAGCAGCCCGCCGGGCTTGACCATTGACGCGCAGCTGTCGACGAAAGCCGGCACATCGACGACGTGCTCGACCACTTCCATCGCCAGCACCACGTCGAACTTTTCGTTCGATCCGGCCAAAGCCTCCGCCGTGGTGGCGCGGTAATCGACCGTGACGCCGGTCGCTTCGGCATGCGCCTTGGCGGCCTCGATATTCTCCTCGGCCGGATCGGCGCCGACCACCGAGGCGCCGAGCCGCGCCAGAGGCTCGGACAGGATACCGGCGCCGCAGCCGATATCGAGCATGCGCAGGCCTTTCAGGCAGTCGAGCTTTTTCGGGTCGCGGTCGAAGCGCGCCGCCGCCTGGTCGCGGATATAGGCCAGCCGCAGCGGGTTGAACTTGTGCAGCGCGGCCATCGGCCCGCGCGGGTCCCACCAGGTGGCGGCCATGCGCGAAAACCGCTCCACTTCGGCAGTATCGATGCTGGAGGCGCGGGTTTTGGCGTTCACCATTCGGGGTCACTCGTTAACGGATGGAAGTTGCAGGGGGGCCACCCCGTGGGTATGTATAGCCCCCTTTTGCCGTCCCCGGGAACGTCCAATCTTATGCCTCGCCTCGTCATGAAATTTGGCGGAACGTCGGTCGCCGATCTCGACCGCATCCGCAATGTCGCCCGCCACGTCAAGCGCGAGGTCGACGCCGGCTACGACGTCGCCGTCGTGGTGTCGGCCATGTCGGGCGTGACCAATCAGCTGGTCGCCTGGTGCAAGGACGCCTCGGCGATGCACGATGCGCGCGAGTACGACGCCGTGGTGGCGACCGGCGAGCAGGTCACTTCCGGCCTTTTGGCGATCGTGCTGCAAGGCATGGGCATCAACGCGCGCTCCTGGCAGGGCTGGCAATTGCCGATCCTCACCGACCATGCGCATGCCTCGGCCCGCATTCAGGACGTCAACGGCGCCGAGCTGATCAAGCGCTTCGACGAGTTGAAGCAGGTGGCGGTGATCGCCGGCTTCCAGGGCATGCACAAGGAAACCGGCCGTATCACCACGCTCGGCCGCGGCGGCTCCGATACCTCGGCGGTGGCGA
>JAQSCR010000678.1:0-5662 GCA_029945495.1 Pseudolabrys sp.
ACGCCGCCGTGGCGCGCCGAGAGGCGCGGGCATCTTGGCAACAAGATGCTCTCACACGACAAACTGGAGCGCCGCTTGGCGCGCCGCACCCTCGATTATTGCGAGGGACACGGAAAAGGACGTTGGCTTGCCCGGGGCCGCAAACAATACGGGCGATGAATCGCGTCTGCTGTTTGAAAATCAAATCGGTGGTGCTCGAACGTCGCCACATCCACAGGCGTCATGCCCGGGCATAGCCCGTCGAAGACGGGCGTAAACGCCCTTATGACCCGGGCATCCATGATCAAGCGCGTCAGCGAAAAGCCTTGCGTAAGCCTGCCGGTGCCATCCGACCTCATGGATTGCCGGGTCAAGCCCGGCAATGACGGCGTGTGCGGGAAGGGTCGGCGATCGTCACTTCCTGTCCAACAACGCCATCAGGCTCGACGTATCCCAGCGCTTGCCGCCCATGCCCTGCACCTGCGCATAGAACTGATCGACCAGCGCGGTGACCGGCAGATTGGCGCCGTTCTTGCGCGCTTCGCCCAGACAAATGCTCAGGTCCTTGCGCATCCAGTCGACCGCGAAACCATGATCGAACTTGCCGGCGACCATCGTCTTGTAGCGGTTCTCCATCTGCCAGGACTGCGCCGCGCCTTTGGAGATGGTGGCGATCAGCTTCTCGACATCGAGCCCGGCTTTCATCGCAAAGTGCAGGCCTTCCGACAGGCCCTGAACGAGGCCGGCGATGCAGATCTGGTTGACCATCTTGGCGAGCTGGCCGGAGCCGGGCGCGCCCATCAGATTGCAGGCGCGGGCGTAAGCGTCGATCACCGGCTTGGCCTTGTCGAACACGGCGGCGTCGCCGCCGCACATCACGGTCAAGACGCCGTTCTCGGCGCCGGCCTGTCCGCCCGAGACCGGGCCGTCGATGAAGCCGAAGCCCGCCTTGGTCGCGGCCGCGTACAGTTCGCGCGCGATCTCGGCGGAGGCGGTGGTGTGGTCGACGAAGATGGTGCCTTTGCCCATGCCGGCGAAGGCGCCGTCCTTGCCGAGCGTGACGTCGCGCAGGTCGTTGTCATTGCCGACGCAACACATGACGAAGTCCTGGCCCTGCGCTGCTTCCTTCGGCGTCTTGACGGCTTTGCCGCCGAACTGGGCGGCCCATTTCTCGGCCTTGGAGAAAGTGCGGTTATAGACCGTCACCTCGTGGCCGCCTTTGTTCTTGAGATGCCCGGCCATGGGGTAGCCCATGACGCCCAAGCCCAGAAACGCAACCTTTGCCATTTTCGGTCTCCCTTACGCGGCGGTCCACTTTGGCCGTTATTCGAATTCAGGGTCGCAATAGGTCATTGCCGGGGTCCTGCCGTCAACCACCCTGCGGCGGATCGGCGGCCCGGATTGACCAGCCCGGTGCCATGCCTATGGTGACGGCCAAAAGAGGCCTCAAGCCGCATAAGGGAACGACGATCATGGCAGTGACCAAGGAACAGGTTCTCGGCGCATTGGCGAAAGTCGCAGCGCCCAATGGCGCGGCCTTGACCAGCCAGCAGGTGCTGTCCGACGTGGTGGTCAGCGACGGCAAGGTGTTCTTTTCGATCACGGTAGACGCGGCCACGGTCAAGGCCTGGGAGCCGGTGCGCAGCGCCGCCGAGGCCGCGGTCAAGGCGGTCGCCGGCGTGCAGTCGGCGCTGGTGGCGTTGACGGCGGAACGGGCGGCCGGCGCGTCGCGCGGACCGCAGCCGGCCCATACCGCGGCAGGCGCCCCGGCGCGGGGGGCGGCCGGCGGCGGGCATGCGCATGCCGCTCATAGCCATGCCGGCCACAGTCACGGTCCGGCCGGGCAGGGCGCGCCCGCGGGCAAGGAAGTGCCCGGCATCCCCGGCGTCGACGCCATCATCGCCGTTGCCTCCGGCAAAGGCGGCGTCGGCAAATCTACTACCGCCGTCAATCTCGCGCTCGGCCTGCGCGATCTCGGCCTCAAGGTCGGCATGCTGGACGCCGACATCTACGGGCCGTCGCTGCCCAAGCTGTTCGCCATCAAGGAAAAGCCGGAGATGCTCGGCGGCACGCGACTCAAGCCGATCGAACGCTACGGCCTCAAGATCATGTCGATCGGTTTCCTGATCGACGAAGAGACGCCGATGATCTGGCGCGGGCCGATGGTGATCTCGGCGATCACCCAGATGCTGCGCGAAGTCGAGTGGGGCAAGCTCGACATCCTGGTGGTCGACATGCCGCCCGGCACCGGCGACGCGCAGCTCACCATGGCGCAGCAGGTGCCGCTCAAAGGCGCGGTGATCGTCTCGACGCCGCAGGACCTGGCGCTGATCGATGCGCGGCGCGGCATCGCCATGTTCAATCGCGTCAACGTGCCGGTGCTCGGCGTGGTCGAGAACATGAGCTATTTCATGTGCCCGCACTGCGGCACGCGCTCGGACATCTTTGCGCATGGCGGCGCGCGCCACGAGGCCGAACGTCTCGGCGTTCCGTTCCTCGGCGAAGTGCCGTTGCACATGACCATTCGCGAGAAATCCGACTCCGGCCTTCCGGTGGTGGCGACCGAGCCGGACGGTCCGCACGCCAAGATCTATCGCGACATCGCCACCAATGTGCTGGCCCAGATCAAGGGCGGCGCGTCATCCGGTCGCACCGCGCCGAAGATCGTGATCGAGGCTTAGACTTTCGGCGCATCCAGCTACCGCATCCGGAATTAAACGTTGCGATCGGTGCGCGCGGCGCGTGCGCTGTTCGCATGTATGCAATGCAGCCGTGGTGCTGGTCACGGCGTCGCCGACCTGCTTTGCACGGGTCGATTTAGGCAAACATGCCTGAAATAGACTCAACCGACACTTGGAGGAAACGAAAATGAAACGCCGACAATTTATTGGCGCGGCAGGCCTCGGCCTTGCGGCGACCGCGGTCGCCAAGCCTGCGATCGCGCAATCGAGCCCCGAACTGAAGTGGCGCCTGACGTCGAGCTTCCCGAAGTCGCTCGACACCATCTTCGGCGCTTGCGAGGTGTTCTCGAAAGCGGTCGCCGAAGCCACCGACAACAAATTCCAGATCCAGACATTCGCCGCCGGCGAAATCGTGCCCGGCCTGCAAGCCGCCGACGCGGTGCAGAACGGCACGGTCGAAATGGCGCACACCGCGTCGTACTACTATGTCGGCAAGGACCCGACCTTCGCCATGTTCACAGCGCAGCCGTTCGGCCTGAATGCCCGCATGCAGTCGGCCTGGATGGAATTCGGCGGCGCGCAGCAGCTCGCCGATAATTTCTACAAGAAGTACAATTTCGTCTCGCTGCCGTGCGGCAATACCGGCACCCAGATGGGCGGCTGGTTCCGCAAGGAAATCGCGACCGTCGACGACATCAAGGGCCTCAAATTCCGCATCGCCGGTTTTGCCGGGCAGATATTTTCCAAAATGGGCGCGGTGCCGCAGCAGGTCGCCGGTGGCGACATCTATCCGGCGCTGGAGAAGGGCACCATCGACGCGGCCGAGTGGGTCGGTCCGTATGACGACGAAAAGCTCGGCTTCTACAAGGTCGCCAAGTACTACTACTATCCCGGCTGGTGGGAAGGCGGCGCCATGCTGCACAACTTCATCAACCTCGATAAGTGGAATGCGCTGCCGAAGAACTATCAGGCGATCGTTAAGGCGGCCTCGGCGCAGGCCCATACCTGGATGCTGTCCAAGTACGACGCCGGCAACCCGCAGGCGCTCAAGCGTCTGATCGCCGGCGGCGCGCAGCTGCGTCCGTTCCCGCAAGCCGTGATGGAGGCGAGCTACAAGGCCGCCACCGACACCTATAACGAAGTCAGCGCCAAGAATACCGACTTCAAGAAGGTCTATGACAGCATGGTCGCCTTCCGCGGCGACGAATATCTGTGGTGGCAGGTGGCCGAGCTCGGCTTCGACGCCTTCATGGTCCGCATGCGCTCGCACGGCTGATCGCCGCACGTCCGGCTTTTTTGGCTCTGTGAAAAATCCGCCTCCGTCCGGCTCGCCGGGCGGGGGCGTTTTTCTTTTTTGTGCAACCGGCTGGATTTTCCCACGCGATGCGATCATGCTTTCGGTCCGGGTAGACCCAAAGCGATTAAAACAAAGCACAGGGAGTAAGCCGATGAAACGCCGTCAATTCATCAAAGCCGCCGGCCTTGGCGTGGCCGCGAGCGCCATCGCCGCGCCGGCCATTGCGCAAACGTCGCCGACGCTCAAGTGGCGCCTGACCGCGAGCTGGCCGAAGTCGCTCGATACATTGTTCGGCTCGTGCGAAAGCTTCGCGAAATATGTCTCGGAGGCGACCGACGGCAAATTCCAGATTCAGACATTCGCCGCCGGCGAAATCGTCCCGGCCTTGCAGACGCTCGACGCGGTGCAGAACGGCACGGTCGAGATGGGCCACACCGCTTATTATTATTACATTGGCAAGGACCCGACATGGGCGCTGTTCTGTGCCGTGCCGTTCGGTCTCAATGCGCGCCAGCAGAACGCCTGGTTCTACGAAGGCGACGGCCAGAAGCTGATCGACGAGTTCGGCAAGAAGTTCAACACCTACAACCTGCTGATGGGCAACACCGGTTGCCAGATGGGCGGCTGGTTCAACAAGGAAATCAAGGAGCCGCACGATCTCAACGGCATCAAGATGCGGATCGGCGGCTGGGCCGGCAAGACGCTGCAGAAGCTCGGCCTCATTCCGCAACAACTCGGCGCCGGCGATATTTATCCGGCGCTCGAGAAGGGCACCATCGACGCGGCCGAATGGGTCGGTCCCTATGACGATGAGAAGCTCGGCTTCTATAAGGTCGCCAAGTACTATTACTATCCCGGCTGGTGGGAAGGCGGCACGACCAACCATCTCCAGATCAATCTCGAAAAATGGAATTCACTGCCGAAGAACTACCAGTCGATCGTTCGCGCCGCGGCTGGTGCGGTCAATGTCGAACAGACCGGGCGCTATGACGCGCGCAACCCGTTGGCGCTCAAGCGTCTGGTGGCGAACGGCGTGCAACTGCGGCCGTTCCCGCAGTCGGTGATGGAGGCTTGCCTGAAGGCATCGAACGAGGTCAACGCCGAGACCTCGGCCGTCAACGCCGATTACAAGAAAGTCTGGGACTCGATCGCGGCATTCCGCGGCGACGAATATCTGTGGTGGCAGGTTGCCGAACTGACTTACGACGCCTTTATGGTGCGGTCGCGGGCGAACTGACAGCCGCGCCTGCCGAAATATCTGCGCGCCCGGTGTCCCGCCGGGCGGGTTTTATTATCGATTATCGGGGCTGCCGGTCATTTCGGCGGCAAAAAATGCCTCTTACAACTTTGGTCGAAGCATTGCACACTGGATTCAGCGTTCCGGTTCCGTCATGGTTCCGGGTAAGCCCCCGAATGTGGGAATCAGGGTGCGTGCGGGTGCTGGGGGCTCCCGCCATAAAATCATCAAATGGGAGGATATCCGAATGAAACGTCGTCAATTTATCCAGGCTGCCGGTCTCGGGATTGCAGCGTCGGCGGTTGCCGCGCCGGCGATCGCGCAGACCATGCCTGAGATCAAGTGGCGTATGCCGACGAGCTGGCCGAAGTCACTCGACACTTTGTACGGCGCTGCGGAAATGATGGCCAAGCTGGTCGGCGAAGCCACCGACGGCAAATTCCAGATCCAGGTCTTCGCCGGCGGCGA
>JAQSCR010000678.1:5672-6127 GCA_029945495.1 Pseudolabrys sp.
GACGCGGTCCAGAACGGCACCGTCGAATGCGGCCACACCGCCTCGTATTATTATTTCGGCAAGGACCCGACCTTTGCGTTTGGCACCTCGGTCGCCTTCGGCCCCAACGCCCGCCTGAACCAGGGCTGGTACACGTTGGGCGGCGGCAAGGAAGCGCTCGACGAGTTCTACAAGAAGTACAACCAGATCTCGCTGCTGTGCGGCAATACCGGCTGTCAGATGGGCGGCTGGTTCCGCAAGGAGATCAACACGATCGAAGACCTCAAGGGTCTCAAGATGCGCATCGGTGGTTTCCCGGGCCGCGTCATGCAAAAGCTGGGCGTTGTGCCGCAGCAGATCGCCGCCGGCGACATCTATCCGGCGCTGGAAAAGGGCACCATCGACGCGGCCGAGTGGGTCGGTCCGTACGATGACGAAAAGCTCGGCTTCTATAAGGTCGCGCCGCACTACTATTA
>JAQSCR010000679.1 GCA_029945495.1 Pseudolabrys sp.
TCGAGGCGGTGGCGGCGGTCAACGATGCGCGCAAGCGGGCGATGGCGCGCAAGGTCTCGACCGCGCTCGGCGGCGACATCCGCGGCAAGACCATCGCCGTGCTGGGGCTGACCTTCAAGCCGAATACCGACGACATGCGCGAGGCGCCGTCGATTCCCTTAATCACCGCCTTGCAGGACATGGGCGCAACGGTGCGCGCCTACGATCCGGTCGGCATGGAGCAGGCCAAGGGCTTCGTCAACAATGTGACGTTCTGCGACGACGCCTATGCCTGCGCCAAGGGCGCATCGGCGCTGGTGATCGTCACCGAATGGGAGCAGTTCCGCGCGCTCGACTTCGCCCGGCTCAAAGGCGTGATGGCCCATGCGCTCTTGGTCGACCTGCGCAATATCTACCGCGCCGACGAAGTGGCGCGGTATGGCTTCGCCTATGAGGGCGTCGGCCGGGCGCGTAAAATATAGTTGGTCATGCCGGGGCGCGAGCGTTCGCGCCCCAACCCGGAATCCAGACGGATACGCCGTACTCGCATCTGGATTCCGGGTTCGGCGCTTCGCGCCGCCCCGGAATGAAGAGTAGCTGATGCGCACGTTTCCCACCCCGCTGCCGATCGACGACGCGGTGCCGCGTCTGGTGGATGCATTAGCGCGCACCAATGCTGCCGTGCTGGTGGCGCCGCCCGGCGCCGGCAAGACCACGCGCGTGCCGCTGGTGCTGCTCGACGAGGCGTGGGCCAAAGACAAAAAGATATTGCTGCTGGAGCCGCGCCGGCTGGCGGCGCGCGCCGCCGCGTCGCGCATGGCGGCGACGCTCGGCGAACAGGTCGGCGACACCGTAGGCTTGCGCGTACGCTTCGGCTCGAAAATTTCCAAACGCACGCGCATCGAGGTCATCACCGAAGGCGTGTTCACGCGACTGGTGCTGGACGATCCGTCGCTCGAGGGCGTTGCCGCCGTGCTGTTCGACGAATTCCATGAACGCTCGCTCGATGCCGATCTCGGTCTGGCTTTGGCGCGCGAGGTGCAGGAGGGCCTGCGCGAGGATCTTAAAGTTCTGGTGATGTCGGCAACGCTCGATGGCGCGCGGGTCGCGGCATTGCTCGGCGACGCGCCGGTGGTCACCAGCGAAGGCCGCGCTTTTCCGGTCGAGACGCGCTATCTCGGCCGCGATCCGCGCGAGCGCATCGAGCGGCCGGTCGCCGACGCGGTGCAGCGTGCGTTGCGCGCCGATCCCGGCTCGCTTTTGGTGTTTCTGCCGGGCGCAGCTGAAATCCGCCGCACCGAAACATTGCTCAAGGAGCACGTGCGCGACCCGAATGTCGATATCGTCGCTTTGTTCGGCGCGCTCGAGGCGCGCGACCAGGACCGCGCTATCTCGCCGGCCCCGCCCGGCCGCCGCAAGGTGGTGCTGGCGACGTCGATCGCGGAAACTTCGCTGACCATCGAAGGCGTGCGCGTGGTGATCGACAGTGGGCTGTCGCGCGTGCCTCGCTACGAGCCCGACGTCGGATTGACGCGGCTGGAAACGGTGCGAGTGTCGCGCGCCGCCGCCGACCAGCGGCGCGGCCGCGCCGGCCGTACCGAGCCCGGCGTTTGTTATCGGCTGTGGGAGGAGCCGCAGACCGGGTCGCTGGAGGCCTATACGCGGCCGGAAATTCTCTCCGCCGATCTGTCGAGCTTTGTGCTCGATCTGGCGCAATGGGGCGCGTCGGACGCGAGCAAGCTTGCCTTCCTCGATCCGCCGCCGTCGGCGGCGATGAGCGAGGCGAAGGCGCTGCTCGTCGAGCTCGGCGCCATCGACACGCAGGGCCGCATCACCGACGAAGGCCGCCGCTTGAGGCAATTGCCGCTGCCGCCGCGGCTGGCGCGCATGGTGGTCGATGCCGGCGCGGAAGGCGCGGGCGCGGAAGCGGCCGCGATTGCCGCCATTCTCACCGAACGCGGGCTTGGCGGAGATGACGTCGACCTGCGTCATCGTCTCGATCAGTTCCGCAGGGACCGCTCGCGCCGCGCCGAGGATACCCGCGCGATGGTGAAGCGGTGGGAAGCTGTCATTCCGGGGCGCGCCGAAGGCGCGAACCCGGAATCCAGAGACACAGAAAATGCGTCTGGATTCCGGGTCCGGTCCTCCGGACCGTCCCGGAATGACGAAGACCTATCGACCGGCGCTATTCTGGCGCTCGCCTATCCCGACCGTGTTGCCAAGAGCCGCGGCGGCGGAACCGGCGGATTCGTGCTGGCCAATGGCCGTGGCGGCCAGGTCGATGCCGCCTCAAATCTGGCGCGCGAGCCGTTCCTTGTCGTCGCCGAGCTGACCGGGGCGGCGGCGTCGAGCCGGATCGTGCTGGCGGCGGCGATCACGCTTGCCGAAATCGAAGAACGCTTCGCCGGCAAGATCGAGAATCGCGACGCGGTGACCTTCGATGCCGGCTCCGCCTCGCTGCGCGCGCGCCGGTCGCGCCGGCTGGGATCGGTCGTGCTCGCCGAACAAGTGAAACAAGTGACGCCCGATGCCGACACCGCGCGCATTCTGGCGCAGGGCCTTGTCGGACAGGGACTCGACCGTCTCGACTGGAGCAAGGCTGCGTTGCAATTCCGCACCCGTGTCGAATTTCTGCGCAAGGCAGAAGGGGACGAGTGGCCGGACCTCGGCAATGACGGGTTGGCGCGCAGCGCCGCCGACTGGCTGGAGCCTTTGCTCACTGAGAAAACCGCGCGCGGCCAGCTCAGCGCCGGCGAATTGTTCGACGCGGTGAGCAATCAGGTCGCCTGGAATTTGCGCCGCCGCCTGGAGGCGGAGGCACCGACGCATTTCACCGCGCCGACCGGCTCGGCGGTGCCGATCGACTACGAAGCCGAGCAGGGGCCGACGGTGTCGATCCGCGTCCAGGAATTGTTCGGGTTGACGCAGCATCCGTCGATTGCCGGCGGCCGCATTCCGCTGGTCATCGAATTGCTGTCGCCGGGGCACAAGCCGGTGCAAATCACCCGCGATCTGCCCGGCTTCTGGCGTGGCAGCTACGCCGACGTGCGCACCGATCTGCGCGGCCGATACCCGCGCCATCCGTGGCCGGAGGACCCGACCTCGGCGCTGCCGACCCGCCGCGCCAAACCAAAGGGGACTTAAAGACTCTTGGAACGTGACGCTTAACCTTCCGCTCACCATGACCTGAGAGCCGGCCTAAGCGTTAAGGCCGTCTTGGCGGTGGGCGTGGAAATTCCATTTCCATGATCCGATTTCTGATGATTCTCGCGGCTATCCTTTTGGTCGGCGGCGGCACGCTGACGCGCTTTCTCGACAGCGCGTTGACGGCGATGCCGACCAAGGCCGCCACTGTCGCGTCCGAGCCGCGGCGCGAGCCGGTCTCCTCCGGGCGGACGCTGACGCTCGACAGCGGCCGCGACGCCCATTTCGAAACGACCGCCCGCATCGACGGCCGACCCATCGACTTCATCGTCGATACCGGCGCGACTTTGGTGATCCTGCGCGAATCCGACGCCGCCCGTGCCGGCATCCGCCCGTCGCGCGCCGACTACACCGCCACCGTCTCGACCGCCAACGGCAAGATCAAGGCGGCGCCGGCCACGCTCGACCGCGTCGAGGTCGGCGGCATCACCGTTTATGACGTGCGGGCGCTGGTGCTGCCGGACGAGGCCTTGTGGCGCAATCTGCTCGGTATGTCGTTCCTGTCGCGGCTCAAGCGCTACGAAGTCGCCAATGGCCGGATGGTGCTGGAACAATAGCCGAACCTGACGCCCTATTTTGGACCGCTTTGCCCCCTTCATGCGTTAGGCTATGAGATTGCCACCGCCCGTCATTTGAGGACCTTATGTTTCCCACCCCGAAATCCGCCCTGACGCCGAATACCTATGCCTACGAGTCGTCGCCGCTGGTGAAGCCGACCGGCTTTCGCGAATACGACGCGCGCTGGCTCTTGGAAAAAGAAATCAACCTGATGGGCATCCAGGCGCTGGGCATGGGGCTTGGCACCTTGATCGGCGAAATGGGCGTTAAGCGCGAGATCGTTACCGGTCACGACTTCCGCAGCTATTCGGCCTCGGTGAAGATGGCGCTGGTCTCCGGTCTGATGGCGGCGGGCTGCAAGGTGCACGACATCGGCCTGTGCATCACGCCGATGGCCTATTTCGCCCAGTTCGACCTCGACGTGCCCTGCGTCGCCATGGTGACGGCATCGCATAACGACAATGGCTGGACCGGCGTCAAGATGGGCGCCAACCGTCCGCTCACCTTCGGGCCGCAGGAAATGACCCGGCTCAAGGAAATCGTGCTCGGCGCCAAGTTCAGTTTTGCCTCAGGCTCTTATGTCTTCGTCGAAAACTTCCCGGCGCGCTATATCGCCGACGTCACCAACCGCCCGAAGATCAAGCGCAAGCTGAAGGTGGTCGCCGCCTGCGGCAACGGCACTGCGGGCGCCTTCGCGCCGAAAGTGCTGGAGGCTATCGGCTGCGAGGTGGTGCCGCTCGATTGCGAGCTCGACCACACTTTCCCGCGCTACAATCCGAATACCGAAGACATGAAGATGCTGCACGCGATGCGCGACGCGGTGCTGTTGAACAAGGCCGATGTGGCGCTCGGCTTCGACGGCGACGGCGACCGCTGCGGCGTGGTCGATAACGAAGGCGAAGAAATCTTCGCCGACAAGGTCGGCGTCATGCTGGCGCGCGACATGTCGACCCTGCACAAGAATGCCACCTTCGTCGTCGACGTGAAATCGACCGGGCTGTTCCTCACCGATCCGGTGCTCAAGGCCAACGGCGTCAAGGTCGATTACTGGAAGACCGGGCATTCCTACATCAAGCGCCGCGTCAACGAGCTGGGCGCGGTCGCCGGCTTCGAGAAGTCCGGGCACTTCTTCTTCAACAAGCCGTTCGGCCGCGGCTATGACGACGGCATGATCTTCGCGCTGGCGGTCTGCGACATGCTCGACCGCAATCCGGACAAGTCGATGGCCGATCTGCGCAAGGCGTTGCCCAAGACCTGGGGCTCGCCGACCATGGCGCCGCACTGCGCCGACGAAAAGAAATACGGCATCGTCGATTCGGTTGTGAAGCATTTCGAGGCGATGCAGAAGGACGGCCGGAGATTCTGCGGCCAGCCGATCCGCGATCTCGTCACCGTCAACGGCGTGCGCGTCACCGTCGAGGACGGCACCTGGGGCCTGGTGCGCGCTTCGTCGAACAAGCCGGAACTGGTCGTGGTTGTGGAAAGCCCGGTCTCGGAAGCGCGCATGCGCGAGATGTTCAAATCGGTCGACAGCGTGCTGAAGACCTATCCGGACGTCGGCGAATATAACCAGACGATTTGATCAGCCCCAAAACCGTCCCGACCCGCCGATCGCGACCACCAGCAGGCCGAGCGGCATGTTGATCATGATGATCTGGCGGATGCGGTTGAGCTGGACGGCGGCGGTAGCGTAGTCCTTAGCGTCGACCGCGCGCTTGAATTTCAACCACGGGCCGTGAAACAGGCCGACGAACAACGCGACCATCAACAGGCCGAGGGTCTGCATCAGGTTGATGTAGAGCGGCGCGTTGGCGAAGCCGCCGAAGGTGCTGAACATCATCCAGTAGCCGCTGCCGAGCAGCAGCAGCACCGAGACCCAGACCCAGGGAAAAAATTTGGCGAAGAAATTCCGCCACAGGGTCAGCCGGGCCGGGCCTTCGAGCGCGCCCGCCGCCGGTCGCAGGCAGACATAGGCGGCGAACATGCCGCCGACCCAGACCACGGCGCTCAGGATGTGTAGCGTCAGCAGAACGGCAGTGAGCTTCATGGCGGGTCTCGCTTGTTGGATCGGTCGGCGGTCACGCTAGCACGGACGCCGGGTCTTGCGGTACAACCTTGCCATGCGCATTGCCATCCTCGGCGCCGGCCCCGCCGGCCTTTATCTCGGCTATCTGATCAAGCGCCGCCTGCCGAACGCCGACGTCACCGTGTTCGAGCAGAATCCGGCCGATGCCACTTTCGGCTTCGGCGTGGTGTTCTCCGACCGCGCGCTGGAATTCCTGCGCGAGGACGACGAGGAGACCTACGCGGCAATCGTGCCGCACATGGAATTCTGGCACGACATCACGCTGGTGCTGCGCGGCGAACGC
>JAQSCR010000680.1 GCA_029945495.1 Pseudolabrys sp.
CCGCCGCCCAGCGCCAGGCCGATGGTCGGGCGCGAGCTTTCCGGCTTGACCTGCGTCGTGGCGTCGGCGGCCCGATCGGCGTTGCGTCCGCGCGAGAAAAATCCCTCAAACACCAAAAACCGTCTCCCGTGGTCCCGGTCGCATCATCGAAGCCGGCCTGCCCATCGACAAGAATTACGATCCAACATGGTGAAAACTGGTGACGCAGTCGTGTGACTAAAGCGTGACGGGTAGGGTGCGCCCGGGTGATTACATTATGGTTAAGCGCGGACGGCCGGTACCAATGCACGGCAACGCATTTGGTTCGGCTTACCGGGTCGGCCGCTGCATCGCAAAAACGCTGCTCACCACGGCATATTGGTCGTAGCCGCAGCGGGCGATTGGCGCCATGGCGGCGGTGTCGAGCAGGCCGTCGACGATGAAACGGTCGTCGATATGAACGCCGACCACTTGCCCGAACACCACGTGGCAGTCGACCGGCTCGCCGTCATAGGTTTGCATCGGCACGATCTGCGTCATCTTGCACTCGAGCGCGCAAGGCGAGGCGGCGACGCGCGGCGGCTTGACGATGCGCGATGGCGCCGGCGCCAGCCCGGCGCGCACCATTTCGTTGACGCCGCGCGGCAGCGGCGCCGCCGTGTCGTTCATCGCCTCGCGCAAATCGTAGGTCGCCAGGCTGCAGACGAATTCGCCGGTCTCTTCGATGAAGGCGACCGAATCCTTGTAGTTTTCGCTGGCGAACATCACCAGATTGGGCCGGCTGTTGACGCCGTTGAAGAACGAATAGGGCGCGAGATTGATGTCGCCTTTGGCGTTCATTGAGGTGATCCAGCCGATCGGGCGGGGCGCCACGATCGCTTTGAACGGATCGTGCGGCAGCAGCGACTTGTCACGCTTCTCGGGTTCGTAGAACATGAATGTTACGCCTTGTACCGCGTGACGATGGTGTCGAGCTTCGGCCGCTCGCGATCTTCCGGCGGCTTGGCCGGTTTGCCGATGTGGACAAAGCCGGCGATGCGTTCGCCGGCTTTGAGGCCGAAGGCATCGAGCACGGCGCGGTCATAGGCGTACCATTCGGTGATCCAACTCGCGGCATAGCCCAAGGCATAGGCGGCCAGCAGCAAATTCATCGTCGACGCGCCGGCCGACAATTGCTGCTCCCATTCCGGAATCTTGATATGCGGGCCGCTGCGGCTAACCACCGCGATGACAAGCGGCGCGCGCGCCAACCGGTTCTCCTCGAAGGCGATCTGCTCGGGCGTGGCGTCGGGATGGGCGGCGCGGAAGGCCGCGGCAATCGGCGCGCCGGCGGCGTGGCGGGCTTCGCCCTCGAATACGATGAAGCGCCAGGGCGCGAGCTTGCCGTGATCCGGCACGCGCGAGGCGATGCTGAGCAACGTGTCGATCTCGGACGGCGTCGGTCCCGGCCCGGTCAATTCCATCGGCTTGACCGAACGGCGGGTCTTTAGAAGTTGCAACGCATCGAGCATGGGGGCCTAGTCAAACGGATGACGGGCCGTAGCATAGCGCCGCAAGGGTGACAAAGCCGGCGATGCCAGCGGCCATGGTCAGGCGACTACGGCTGCGCGCGCTCGTGCCTTTGGCTTGGCCGGCGTTTCCTGCGCGAATGCTGCGATCATCGCTTCGCCGATGGCAATAAAATGCGCGCTGGGGCCGGCGGCGCCGACGCTTTGATTGCTGACGCGCGCGCCTTCCAGCAACAGCCACAATGAATCGGCCAGCAGATCGGCCTTAGCGATGCCGGCGTCGCGGCACAATTGCGCCAGGCGATTGCGGTGCGCTTTCTTGAATTCCTCGATGACATGGCGCGCCGGATGATCGTGTTCGGCCAGTTCAATGGCGGCGTTGGCCATATCGCATCCGCGATCGTCGCCGACAGCGCATTCGGCGCCGACACGCAGCCAGGCATGGACCTGGGCGAGCGGATCGCCGGGATTGGCGGTCTCAAGGTCGGTCCATATCTGCTCGTTCTCGGCAGCGACGTCGCGCAGGCAGGCGATAATCAGGTCGTCCTTCGAGCCGAAGTGACGGTACAGCGTCATCTTGTTGGTGCCGGCCTGTTCGGCGATGGCGTCGACACCGACGCCTCGCATGCCGTGGCGGCGGAAAAGTTCGCGCGCCGTTTTGATAATCCGCTCGCGGGGCCGCAATGGACCCGACCTTAATGGGCCCGCGTCGTCCGTTTTCATGTTCGCTCCCTCCAGCGCCCCCGAAAACTATTCAACGAAATGTCACTTGACTGGCTGTTACCGGTCTGTAACATTGCGCGTGTTACTTACCGGTAACACCTGGCTGGCGACCCGTCAAGCACGGCGAGGCCGGGTACCGGCAGAAAACAGGGCGACGATCATGGCAATACCTCCATACCGTGCTTCGCAGCGCCTGCGTGCGGAACCGCAGCCATGATCAATTTCTTCATCACACGCCCGATCTTCGCTTCGACCCTTGCCGTCATCATGGTGCTGGCCGGGTCGATTTGTTATTTCCTGCTGCCGGTTTCGCAGTTTCCCGAC
Source organism: Pseudolabrys sp. (assembly GCA_029945495.1). Lineage (GTDB taxonomy): Bacteria > Pseudomonadota > Alphaproteobacteria > Rhizobiales > Xanthobacteraceae > Pseudolabrys. Next base: position 2,535 of record JAQSCR010000680.1, read on the forward strand.
ATCACGCCGCCGCAGGTCGTGGTCAGCGCCGTCTATCCCGGCGCCAGCGCGCAGGTCGTCGCCGATACCGTGACGACGCCGCTCGAGCAGCAGATCAACGGCGTGCAGGGCATGACTTATATGTCGTCGTCCAGTTCGAACGACGGCTCGGCGACCATCACCGTGACCTTCGAGGTCGGCTATCCGCTGAGCATCGCCGCCGTCGACGTGCAGAACCGCGTGTCGCAGGCGTCCTCGGCGCTGCCGGCCATCGTCAATCAGGGCGGCGTGACGATCAAGAAGCAGAACCCGAACTTCGTCCTCATCGTCGATCTCACCTCGCCGGACGGTTCGGTCGATCCGGTGGCGCTGAGCAATTACGCCTATCTGCAGATCGTCGATCCGGTCAAGCGCCTCGAAGGCGTCGGCGACGTGCAGATTTTCGGCGAACGGCGCTATTCGATGCGCGTCTGGCTCGATCCCGACAAGCTCGCCAATCTCGGCATCACCGCCGTCGATGTGCAGCATGCGATCGAGGAGCAGAACGTCCAGGTCGCGGCCGGCAAGATCGGCCAGTCGCCGGCCCCGCCCGGCACGCCTTTTGAGATGCAGGTCAACGCCGTCGGCCGCCTCAACGATCCGGCGCAGTTCAGCGATATCGTCGTGCGCGCCGACCCGGCCGCAGGCTCGGTGGTGCGATTGCGCGATGTCGCGCGCATCGAACTCGGCGCGCTGCAATATGCTTCGTCCGCCTTTTTCGGCAAGGACCCGACCGTCGTTCTCGCGGTGTACCAGATGCCAGGATCGAACGCGCTGCAATTGCAGGAGCGCGTCAAGACCAAGATGGACGAACTGTCCAAGCGATTCCCCAAAGGCGTCGCCTACGCCATGCACTACGACACGACGCGCTTCGTCTCGGCGGCGATGCATGACGTGGTCGTCACTTTGGGCGAAGCTTTGATCCTTGTCGTGCTGGTGGTCTTCATCTTCCTGCAAAGCTGGCGCACCACGATCATTCCGACCATCGCCATTCCGGTGTCGCTGATCGCGACGCTCGCGGTGATGCACATCTTCGGCTTCTCGCTCAACATGCTCAGTCTTCTCGGCATGGTGCTGGCCATCGGCCTGGTGGTCGACGACGCCATCGTCGTGGTGGAGAATGTCGAGCGGCAGCTCGAGGCCGGGCATCCGCCGCTGGAGGCGACCCGCATTGCCATGAAGGAAGTGACGGGTCCGATCATCGCCACCACCGCGGTGCTGATGGCGGTGTTCGTCCCGGTCGCGTTTATCCCCGGCGTTTCCGGCCGCATGTATAACCAGTTCGCGTTGACGGTGGCGATTTCGGTCGGCATTTCCGCCTTCAACTCGCTGACGCTGAGCCCTGCGCTGAGTGCCGCCTTCCTGCGTCATCGCGGCGAAATTACTTTCGCGCCGTTTCGCATGTTCAACAACGGCTTCCTCTGGCTGTCGCACGCCTATGAGCGCAGCATCCGCAAACTGGTGCAGTGGCGCTGGGCTATGCTCGGCCTGTTCGTGGCGTTTCTCGGTGCGACTTATCTGATTTCGACGCGCATCCCGTCGACCTTCCTGCCGGTCGAAGACCAGGGTTATTTCTTCGTCGTCATCCAGCTGCCGGACGGTGCGTCGCTGGAACGCACCGACGCGGTCGCCAAGAATGTGCGCGACCTTCTGCAAGGCACGCCCGGCGTCGACATTGTCGGCTCGATCAGCGGCCTGAACTTCCTGACCAATGCCGCGCAATCGAATTCGGCGGTGGAATTCGCCATCCTCAAGCCGTGGGATCAGCGGCCGCCGGAGCAGGGCGCGTCCGCGCTGGTGTCGCAGGTGCGCATGAAGCTGCTCGGCATTCCGGAAGCCTTCGTGCTGAGCTTCGATCCGCCGTCGATTCCGGGCCTAGGCGCCACCGGCGGCTTCGAATTCCAGCTGCAGGATCTCGCCGGCCGCGGCAGCATCGCGCTCAACGACGCCGCGCAGGCTTTGATCGCCGAGGCGCGCAAGCAACCGGAGATCAACCCGCAGCAGCTGTTTACCTCGTTCAGCACGTCGACGCCGCAGTTCAACTACGACCTCGATCGCAACAAAGCCAAGCTCTTGGGCTTGAGCCTGCCGGATGTGTTCAAGACGCTGCAGATCTATCTCGGCTCGCTCTACGTCAACGACTTCAATCTGTACGGCCGCACCTTCCGCGTCACCATGCAGGCCGACGAGAAGGCGCGGGCGTCCGCCACCGACTTGTCGCGGCTTTACGTGCGCAATGCGACCGGCGGCATGGTGCCCTTGAATACGCTCGGCAGCTTGAAGCCGATCGTCGGCCCGGAGACGGTGCCGCACTACAACAACTATCCGTCGGCGTTGATCAATGGCGGCGCCGCGCCCGGCTACAGTTCGGGTCAGGCGGTCGCCGCCATGGAGCGGGCCGCGGCGGTCGCACTGCCGCGCGATTTCGGTTTCGAATGGACCGGCATCACCTTCCAGGAATTGAAGGCCGGCTCGATCGCGACCATCGTCTTCGGGCTCGCCATCGTCTTCGTCTTCCTGATCCTGGCGGCGCAGTACGAAAGCTGGTCGATGCCGTTCATGGTGCTGCTGGCGGTGCCGACGGCTTTGTTCGGCGCGCTGCTGGCGCTGTGGGTCCGCGGCCTGCAGATCGACGTCTATTCGCAGATCGGCTTCGTCATGTTGATCGGTCTCGCCGCCAAGAACGCCATTCTGATCGTCGAGTTCGCCAAGCGGCGCCGGCAGGAAGGCCTCGACATCGTCGATGCGGCGATGGAAGCAGCACGGCTGCGGCTGCGGCCCATTCTGATGACGGCCTTCGCCTTCATTCTCGGCGTCGTGCCGCTGATGGTCGCCACCGGCGCGGGCGCGGCCAGCCGGCAATCGATCGGAACCACGGTGTTTGGCGGCATGCTGGCCGCCACTATCCTCACGCTCGCTTTCGTTCCCGTGTTCTATGTGGTCATCGAACGCTTACGCGAACGCAACGAAACGAAAAAAGAAATTGGACATGGGCCGGCGGCCCGGCTCGAGCCCGCCGAATAAAGAATGGGAATTCGTCACATGCAAAAATGGAAACTGGGTATCGGTGTGGCGGCGGCCGCGATCGTCGTGGTTGCCGCCGTGGTCGGCTTTCAGCGCGATGAACCCGCCAAGGCTTCGGCCAGTCCGGGGCCGTTCGCCATGCCGGTGCCGGTGACGAAGATCGTGCGCAAGACGATTCCCGTCTATCTCGAATACGCCGCCCGCACCGAGGCGATCCGCAATGTCGCGTTGCAGGCGAAGATCGCCGGCTACGTGCAGAGTCAAAATGTCGTCGACGGCGCCGATGTCAAAGAGGGCGAGCTGTTGTACACCATCGACCCGCGCGATTATCAGGCGGCGCTCGATTCGGCCAAGGCGCAGTTGCAGCGCGACACGGCCGCACTGGATTATGCCAAGGGCAATGTGGAGCGCGGCACCAGCCTCGCCAACAACGGCTATCTCGACAAGAATACGTTCGAGCAGCGCACCAGCACTTTGCGTCAGGCCGAAGCGGCGATCGCGATTGCCCAGGCGGCCGTTCGCTCGGCCGAGAT
>JAQSCR010000681.1 GCA_029945495.1 Pseudolabrys sp.
TTCAGCCGCTCCTGATAGGCGGCGTAGAGCTTCTTGCCCTTGCCGTTGGCGAAGGCGGCGGCCTCGCCGGCCGGCACCTGCTCGGGGGTGAGGCCGCGGTTTTTCCAGCCGTCCAGGATCATGGCGAAAACGCGCGCCGGCCAGCGCTTCTCGTCCAGCTTTTCGGCTTCCAGGATCTGCTTGATCAGGCGGATCTGGTCGTCGACGCCGAGAATGGTGAAATCGCTCTTCAGGCCGAGCAGTTCGGCGTGGCGGCGCTGGATCTTGACGCCGATGGCGTGGAAGGTGCCGAGCCAGGGCATGCCCTCGACGATCTGGCCGACCATCTTGCCGACCCGCTCCTTCATCTCGCGCGCCGCCTTGTTGGTGAAGGTGACGGACAGGATCTCGCGCGGGTGGGCGCGGCCGAGGTTGAGGATGTGCGCGATCCGGGTGGTCAGGACCCGGGTTTTGCCGGTTCCGGCGCCGGCCAGCACCAGAACGGGGCCGTCCAGGGTCTCGACGGCGTCGCGTTGTTCCGGGTTGAGGTCGGCCAGATAAGCCGTAGCCGCCGTTACTCCCGCCATCGCGCGCGCGGCAATCCCGCCCGCGATGGGTTGCGGCGGCGTTCGCACAGGGTCTGTACGGCGAGGGTCGGCGGCCATGATCGGGATGATTCCTTATATCCCCAACATGGCACTCGCTGGTGGCATTTTCGAGGGTAGGGCCGTCACTTACCCGCGCTTTTCGGGCATTGCCACCCGGCGGCCGGCGCCTTCAGGCACGGGCAATCCGGCATGGGCCTTCTGCAGCCGCTCGAGTGCGCTCATCACGTCGGCGGGCCACGGCGTCACCTTCTTGGCCGTCATGTCGACATGCAACGTCATCGTCTCGCAGGTCGCCGACACCCAGCCTTCCGTCGCGTGCACCAGTTCCTCGAACAGGTGGATGCGCTTGGCGTCGTAAGCGAGCAAACGGCACCTGACCTGAACCGGGGTGTCCTCATGCACTTCGCGCAAATATTGGACATGCATTTCGGCGACCATGGTCGAATGGCCGCGATCCTTCAGGTATTCGGGCCCGAGGCCGATCAGCCGGTACAGCTCGTCGATCGCCTGATCGAACAGCACATTGTAATAGGCCATGTTGAGATGGCCGTTGAAGTCGATCCAGGCGGGCTCGATCCGCATCAGAGAGGAAACGAACGGGGCGGGAATTGCAGGGTCGGCACGGTCGAGCATCGTCATTCCATTTCGTCTGGGGCCGCGGGGCGCATTGAAACCGGCGGGGGCATCGCCACATCATGATACAGGAGCCGGTCCGCCATTGGCATACCGGTGCGATTTGAGAACCAAAGCATGTTGAAAATTCCAGGGCTGGGCGATCTAGGCGACTGGCTCGGCGAGGTGCCCGATCTGACCGAACTGGCCAGGGGCTCGACGGTTTGGCTGGCGGTGACGGGACTGAGCCGGGCGGGCAAGACCGTGTTCATCACGTCACTCGTCCACAATCTCCTGAGCGCGCTGCATAACCCGAACCGGATGCCGCTTTTGAAGGTGGTCGGCGACGGCCGGCTGATCGCCGCGCGGCTGGAAGGCGCCAAGGCGCATCTGCTGCCGCGCTTTCCCTATGCGGACAATATCGAGACGATGGCGAAGACGCCGGCCGGCTGGCCGCAGGCGACCGCCGATATCAGCGAGATCGGCGTCGACATCCGCTTCGTCCCGACCGGGCTGATCGGCGAGCTGCTTGGCCGCCTCAGCGGCGGCGCCGCCACGCTCAAACTCAGAATCGTCGATTACCCGGGCGAGTGGCTGCTCGACCTGCCGCTGATGTCGCAAAGCTATGCTGAATGGTCGCGCTCCATGCTGCCGCTGTGGCGGCGCGGTTTGCGCGCCGAGATCGCGCAGGATTTTCTGCAATTCATCGGCGACCATCCGCACAACGAGACATCGAGCGAGGCCGTCGCCAAGCAGGCGCACGATCTCTACCGCGCGCTGCTCGTCACCGCGCGCGACAGCCACGGCCTGAGCTATCTGCAGCCCGGACGTTTTGTTCGTCCGGGCACCCTGAGCGATGCGCCCTATCTCTGGTTCGCGCCGCTTGACGTGGCGGAGAGCGTCGACCGCTTCGCCGCCGGGTCGCTCGGCGCGCTGATGGAACAACGTTTCGAGGTCTACAAGAAAGAAGTCGTCGCCAAATTCTACCAGGACTACTTCCGCAATTACGGCCGCCAGATCGTTCTGGTCGATGTGCTGGGCGCCTTGCTGGCCGGCCGCGAGGCGTTCGAGGATGCGCGGCTGGCGACCGAAGCCATTCTGCAAAGCTTCCGTTACGGCCAGCATTCTATGCTGTCGAAGCTGATCGGCAGCGCCCGCATCGAAAAGGTCCTGTTCGCCGCCACCAAGGCCGACCACATTCCCGACCGGCAGCGCGAGCATCTGAGCGCGCTGATGCGGAACATGGCGGCGCTGCCGGCGATGCAGGCACGCGGCGGCGGCGGCAACATCGACATCATGCCGCTGGCCTCGGTGGCCTCGACCGTCGATGGCACGCAAGAGATCGATGGCAAGCGCGTCGACGTGGTGATCGGCCGTCCGGTCGGCGCCGGCAAGCAGGCGAAATTCTTCGGCGGCGAGGTGCCGATCCGCCCGCCGCGTCCCGATGCCTGGGGCGCGCCGTTCCTCGACATTCCCGTGTTCGAGCCGCCCTTGATCGATCCGGCACCGGTTGACGGCATTCCGCACATCAATCTCGATCTGGCGCTCGACTATCTGATCGGAGACCGGCTGCGATGAGTGAGCCCGGCAAAATGCGCGAAGGAAGTGCGGCGCCGCGCGTCATCGTCGATGACGGCGAGGCGGAGGCGCTGCCCTTCGTGACGCCGCACGCGCCTTTGGTGCTTGAGACCGAGGAAACCGAACGCGTCGTGCCACGCCAGCGCGCCGCGGTGCCGCAAAGCGCGCGCGTTCCGGCCGCGCCGCGCCGGCGCGATGCCTGGGTGCGGCTCGGCCTCTGGGGCGTCGGCGTCGCCTTCGTCGGCTGGCTCGGCGTCGATGCTTATCTCTGGATAGCGAATGCTTTCGCCAGCAGCACCGCACTCGGCACTGCCGCTGCGGCCGTTGTGACGGCCGGCGTCGCCGGCGCCGGGCTGGTGATCGGCCGCGAGATGAAAAGCTTCTTCGCGCTCAAGAGCGTCGAGGCGCATCAGCGGCGCTTCGCTGACGAGACGCTGCGCCCGGCCGATATGCGCGAGGCGATTCGCGAGGTGCTGGCGGTGGTGCCGAAGGATCGCGAGACCGAGGCGGCGATCGAGGCCTATCAGCGCCAGTTGCAGCCGCATCATACGCCGGCGCAGCAACTGGAATTGCTGTCACGCACGGTAATAACGCCGCTCGACCGTCGCGCCGAGGCGGCGGTGCGCCGCGCCACCGCGGGCGCTTTCGGCATCACCGCGGTGTCGCCGACCGCGATGACGGATGTGCTGTTCTTCGTCGCGATGAGCGTGCGCATGGTGCGCGGCGTCGCCGCCTGCTACGGCCACCGGCCGACGGCGGCCGCGACCGCGCCACGGGTGCGCCGGCTGCTGACCGAGGCCGGCCAATTGGGCGCGGGCGATCTGGCCGGTATGACACTGACCCAGCACATCGGCGGTGCGCTCGCCGAACGCATCGCTGCCAACACCGCCGAGTCGATGTATGCCGGGCAGCGCATGGCGCGCATCGGCCTCATCACCATGGGCATGTGCCGGCCTGTGCCGTTCTTGCCCGAGGAAGTTCCCGGGATGTTTTCCTCGATGGTCGGCAATCTTTTCGCGCGCAAAGGGTGAAAAGGAGTGAAATTGGCCGAAAGCCGTGGATGACGGGGTTCCGGCGTTAACCAAAAATTAACGAAGTATTCCGCCGCCGCGGGGCCTCGGCTATCCTTCCCGAAAGTCGGGAGCGGATTCGATGGTCAAGACTATTGCGCGGGGTGTGTTTCTATTTGCGCTCGCGCTCATGATTGCGTCGTGGGCGATGACCGCCGGCAACAGCAAGCCTGCCGAGCCGCGGCAGGATCTGCCGACCGATCGCATGTATTCCTGAGAGACCTGTCATTCCGGGGCGCGCGACAGCGCGAACCCGGAATCCAGCTATTTGAAACTTTGGTTGCTTCTGGATTCCGGATCGCCGCCATAAGCGCGTTTACGCGCGTCTTTCGACGCGCTTTGCGCGGCGTCCGGAATGACAGGTGAGGGCCCGCTTGACCTGAGCGCCGCTGCCCGACAGGTTGCTGGCCTTGACGTCTCCAGCCCGGGGCCTCTGCCGTGACCGTTACCGCCGCCATCAAATCCCGCAGCCCGGATGGCTTTTCCGCCGCCATCGGCGAACTCGCCGCCGCTTTCGGCAACCGCCTGGTGACGTCGCTGGCGGTGCGCCAGCAACACGGCAATACCGTCACCTGGATTCCGAACCAGCCGCCCGACGCGGTGGTCTATCCGCAGAGCACCGAAGACGTGCAGCAGATCGTGCGCATCTGTTCGAAGCACGGCATGCCGATCGTCCCTTACGGCGTCGGCTCGTCGCTGGAAGGCCACGTCAACGCGCCGCAAGGCGGCGTCTCGATCGATTTCCGCGACATGAACCGGTTGCTCACGGTGCATGCCGAGGATCTCGATTGCGTGGTACAGGCCGGCATCACCCGCAAGACGCTCAACGAGCAATTGCGCGACAGCGGCCTGTTCTTCCCGATCGATCCCGGCGCCGACGCTTCGCTCGGCGGCATGGCGGCGACGCGCGCCTCCGGCACCAATGCGGTGCGCTACGGCACCATGAAGGACAATGTCATCGCGCTCAAAGTCGTGCTGGCCAATGGCGAAGTGATCGACACAGCCCGGCGCGCCAAGAAGACCTCGGCCGGCTACGACCTGACGCGTCTGATGATCGGCTCGGAAGGCACGCTCGGCATCATCACCGAACTGACGCTCAAGCTGTCCGGCATTCCGGAGGCGATCTCGGGCGGCACCTGTCCGTTTCCCTCGGTCGAGGCCGCCTGCAACGCCGCCATCCTAACCATCCAGACCGGCATCCCGGTGGCGCGTATCGAATTGCTCGACGCGCTTCAGGTGCGCGCCATCAATCTCGGCTCGAAACTCGATCTGCCGGAAACGACGCTGCTGTTTCTCGAATTTCACGGCACCGAGGCGTCGGTCAAGGAACAGTCCGAACGCTTCAACGAGATCGCGCAGGAACTCGGCGGCGGTCCCTTCGTCTGGACCACCCGCACCGAGGAGCGGACCAAAATGTGGGAAGCGCGCCACAACGCGGCGTTTTCCAATTTCTCGCTGCGGCCGGGCTCGGCCATGATCGCCACCGATGTCTGCGTGCCGATTTCGCGGCTGGCCGAATGCGTCACGGCGACGCAGGCCGACATCGCCGAGAGCCGCATCGTCGCGCCGATCGTCGGCCATGTCGGCGACGGCAATTTCCATCTGACAATGCTGATCGACCTGTCCGACGCCGACGAGGTCGCCCGCGCCGAAGGCCTGTCCGGCCGCCTGGTCAAGCGCGCTCTGGCGATGGATGGAACCTGCACCGGCGAGCATGGCGTCGGCCAGGGCAAGATGAAATATATGCAGGCCGAGCACGGCGCCGCCGCGGTGGCGGCGATGGTGGCCATCAAGCAGGCGCTCGACCCGCTCAATATCCTCAATCCGGGCAAAATGATCGCGCAGGGCTGAACTGCCCGCGCCGACATATATTTGCCGCCAGAACTCTCGAAGAATAGCGTATATTTCGGTACATTGAGCGCAAGCGCAGGCCGGCTGCGAATGAGCGCTGGAGTTGGCGTTTGCAAACCACATTGCTCGGACTGGCCATTGCGATCATCCTGGCGGTGCTGACCGCACTGGTCGGGCCGTTGCTGATCGACTGGAGCGGCCATCGCTCGATCTTCGAAGCTGAGGCCAGCCGGCTGGTCGGCGCGCCGGTGCGTATTGCCGGGGCCATCGACGCGCGGCTGTTGCCGTCACCCCAGCTGACGCTCAACGACATCGAAGTCGGTCAAAGTGGGGGCAATGGCGACGGCAAGATTGTCGCCCGTTCGCTCAGTATCGAGCTGGCGCTGGCGCCGCTGATG
>JAQSCR010000682.1 GCA_029945495.1 Pseudolabrys sp.
TACGTCGATGCGCGGCGGCCGGCGCATGGGTCTCGCGCTGGCATCGGGCGTGACGACGGGATCGTTCATCTGGTCGGTCGGCGCGGCGGCGGGCCTGTCCGCCGTGATGCTGGCCAATGCCTGGATGATCGAGACCATCCGCTATTTCGGCGCCGCTTATTTGTTGTTTCTCGCCTTCAAGTCGGCACGCTCCGCGCTGAAGCCCGGCGCGGCCGTGCCGATAGGCTTCGCGCCCACCTCGCTTCGCCGCGCCTATGCGCGCGGGCTAGCGCTGCATCTGACCAATCCGAAGGCGATCCTGTTCTTCGGCTCGCTGTATTCGTTCGGCGTCCCCGCGGATGCCGATCTTAGCGACCTCGCGCTGATTGTCGTCTGCGTCGGCATCCAGAGCGCGGTGGTGGTGCACGGTTATGCGCTGCTGTTCTCGAACCCCGCGGTGGCGCGCGGCTATCTCAAGCTGCGGCGTTGGTTCGAGGGCGCGTTCGCGCTTGCGTTCGGCTATGCCGGGCTCAAAATTCTTACGGCAAAGCTGCAGTCGTGAGCGCAGCGGTCGTCATATCGCGTTGCTCCGATACGGCGCAGTTCGCTGCCATTCTGGCACTCGTGCACGACGCTTTCGGTCGGCTGACGCCGCCGTCCGGCGCGCTCAACGAGACGGTCGACGACGTCGCGGCGCGCTTTACGGCCGGGCCGGTGCTGATCGCGGAAGCCGAAGGCGAACTGGTCGGCAGCCTTTATTGCGTGCTCAAAGGCGACGGGCTCTATCTGACGCGCATGGCGGTGCGGCCGGATCGGCAGAAGCAGGGCATCGGCCGCGCGCTGCTGATGGCCGCCGAGGCGGAAGCCCGCGCGCTTGGCGCGCAAAAGTTGACCTTGCGCGTGCGCGTCAATCTGCCGGAAAACCGCGCCTTTTTCGAGCGCGCCGGCTTCCGCGTCACCGGGCAGGGCCAGGACCCGGGCCGGCCGCCCTACGAGGCGATGGAACGGCCGCTGACCGATTTCGCTCCTTGATCGAGCGCAAGCCGGCCGCCGCCGCTTGCTATAGTCTTGCAAGACACGATTCTTGACGAGGCCGCATGGCACGCCTTTCGATGAACGACCTGCGCCGGCGCGTCTATCTCGCCCTCGAGCAGGGCCCGATCGGCGGCGGCATCGGCGTCTGGGTCGACCGATGCCTGGTGGTTCTGATTCTGATCAACCTGACCGCGGTCGTTCTCGCGTCGATGCCGACGGTCGGGGCGCGGTTTGAATTACTGTTCGACGCGATCGAGTATTTCTCGCTGGTCGTCTTTACCGTCGAATACGGCTTTCGGATCTGGTCCGCGGTTGAGCACGGGCCGCATCGCGACCTGTCGAATATGCGCGCGCGGCTGAAGTACATCTTCAGCGCGCCCGGGCTCGTCGACCTTCTCGCCGTACTGCCGTTCTGGCTGACGCTGGCGCTGCCACCCGATTTCCGGTTTCTGCTGGTATTCCGCATGGTGCGGTTCTTCAAGATTGCGCGCTATTCGCCGGCGATGCGCTCTTTGCTCGACGTCCTTTACCGGGAACGCCGCGCGCTGTTCGGCTGCGTGGTGATGACCGGCGGCGCGACCTTGGTGCTCGCCGCGCTGATGCATCTGGCCGAAGGCCACGTCCAGCCCGAAAAACTCGGCACCATTCCGGACGCGATGTGGTGGGCGATCGTGACACTCGGCACCATCGGCTATGGCGATGTCGTGCCGGTGACCGGGCTCGGCAAGCTGGTCGCCACCGCCGGCATATTTCTCGGCGTGATTCTGATCGCGTTGCCGGTCGGCATCATCGCCACGGCGTTCTCGGAGCAGATCCACCGGCGCGATTTCGTCGTGACCTGGAGCATGATTGCGCGCGTGCCTTTGTTTGCCGAACTCGACGCCGGCGAGATCGCCGACATCATGCAGTTGCTTCGTGCGCAGGTCGCCGAGGCCGGCGAGGTGATCGTCCGCGAGGGCGAGACCGCGCATTCGATGTATTTCATCGCCGACGGCAAGGTCGATGTCGCGCTCAAAAAGCGCGAGCCGGCGCGGCTGGGGCAGGGGCAATTCTTCGGCGAAGTGGCGGTGCTGCGCCGTGCGCCACGTTCGGCGACCGCCACCGCGGTCGGCCGCACCCGCCTTCTGGTGCTCGACGCCGACGATCTGCACGCGCTGATGCAGCGCGACAAGCGCATTGCCGAGCGCATCAAGGATGTGGTCGAGAAGCGCGTCGGCCACCGCGACGTGGCGCCGAAGGGCGAACATCACGATGGAAACGCGTAGCAGCCGAAATTAAAATGGCCGGGGAAATCCCGGCCATTCCAATTCATTGCGATAAAAAGCTGAGGCTTACGCCATCGACTTTTTCAGGTTTTCGTCGACCTTGTCGAGGAAGCCGGTGGTCGACAGCCACTTCTGATCGGCGCCGACCAGCAGCGCGAGATCCTTGGTCATGAAGCCAGCCTCGACGGTGTCGATACACACCTTCTCAAGCGTGCCTGAGAACTTTGCCAGCGCGTCGTTGTTGTCGAGCTTGGCGCGGTGGGCGAGGCCGCGGGTCCAGGCAAAGATCGACGCGATTGAGTTCGTCGAGGTTTCCTTGCCCTTCTGGTGTTCGCGGTAGTGGCGCGTCACGGTGCCGTGGGCGGCTTCCGCCTCGACGATCCTGCCGTCCGGCGTGGTCAGCACCGAGGTCATCAGGCCGAGCGAGCCGAAGCCCTGCGCCACGATGTCCGACTGCACGTCGCCGTCATAGTTCTTGCAGGCCCAGACATAGCCGCCGGACCACTTCAGCGACGAGGCCACCATGTCGTCGATCAGGCGGTGCTCGTAGGTGATCTTCTTCTTGTCGAAATCGGCCTTGAACTCGGCGTCGAAGATCTGCTGGAACAGCTCCAGGAAGCGGCCATCGTACTGCTTCAGAATGGTGTTCTTGGTCGACAGATACAGCGGGTAGCCGCGGTTGAGCGCATAGTTCATCGAGGCGCGGGCGAAGTCGCGGATCGAGTCGTCGAGGTTGTACATCGCCATGGCGACGCCGGAGGAGGGCGCCTTGAAGACTTCGCGCTCGATGACCTTGCCGTCATTGCCGACGAACTTCATCGATAGCGTACCGGCGGTCGGGAACTTGAAATCGGTGGCGCGGTACTGATCGCCGTAAGCGTGACGGCCGATGATGATCGGCTTGGTCCAACCCGGGACGAGGCGCGGCACGTTCTTGCAGATGATCGGTTCGCGGAAGATCACGCCGCCGAGAATGTTGCGGATGGTGCCGTTCGGCGAGCGCCACATTTCCTTGAGGTTGAATTCCTTGACGCGGCCTTCGTCCGGCGTGATGGTCGCGCACTTCACGGCGACGCCGACCTTCTTGGTCATCTCCGCCGAATCGATGGTGATCTGGTCGTTGGTCTCGTCGCGCTTTTCGACCGACAGATCGTAATAGAGCAAGTCGATGTCGAGGTACGGATGGATCAGTTTGTCCTTGATCAGCTTCCAGATGATGCGGGTCATTTCATCGCCGTCCATTTCGACGACGGGGTTGGCCACTTTGATCTTCGCCATTTTCGAAAGCTACCTTTTGAGAGCGAGTACCGGCATCGGGCGCGGGGCGCGCAGGCGGAGATAACGGCGCACGCTCGCGCACGACGCCGCCTCAGCGCCTGATGCGCGCTCTATAGCATTGCGATTGGTGCCGTGAATAGCGCGCCCGCGCGTGGACTTAAGTAGCATCCCGGACGAAAAATCCGCCCGATGGGTGTTCCATCGGGCGGATGATAAAGCGCACGGGCCGGATCAGAGCGTGGCGAGGGCGGCGTTGAACGTGGCGCTCGGCCGCATCGCCGCCGATGTCTTTTTATCGTTCGGCCTGTAGTAGCCGCCCGTATCCACCGGCTTGCCTTGCGCCGCGATCAGTTCGGCGTTGATCTTGGCCTCGTCGGCCGCCAGCGTCTCCGCCAGCGGCTTGAAGCGCGCGGCGAGGCCGGAGCTGTTGTCGCGCCGGGCCAGCGCCTTGGCCCAATAGAGCGCCAGGTAGAAATGGCTGCCGCGATTGTCCAACTCGCCCACTTTGCGCGCAGGCGAGCGGTTGTGCTCGAGGATCTCACGGTTGGCCTCGTCGAGCGTCTCGGCCAAGACCTTCACGTCCTCGTTGCCGCTGACCTGCGCCAGATGCTCTAGCGAGGCGCCGAGCGCCAGGAATTCGCCGAGCGAATCCCAGCGCAGATAGCCTTCTTCCTGAAACTGCTGCACATGCTTGGGCGCCGAGCCGCCGGCGCCGGTCTCAAACAGCCCGCCGCCCTGCAGCAGCGGAACGATCGACAGCATCTTCGCCGAGGTGCCGAGCTCCATGATAGGGAACAGGTCGGTGAGATAATCACGCAGCACGTTGCCGGTCACGGAGATCGTGTCCTGACCCTTGCGGATACGCTCGAGCGAGAACCTGGTCGCCTCGAACGGCGCCAGGATGCGGATGTCGAGCCCCTTGGTGTCCTCATTCTTCAAGTACTTTTCGACCTTGGCGATGAGCTGCGCATCGTGCGCACGTTTGGCGTCGAGCCAGAACACTGCCGGGGTGTTGCTGAGGCGCGCGCGGCGCACGGCGAGCTTGACCCAATCCTGGATCGGCGCGTCCTTGACCTGGCACATGCGGAAGACGTCGCCGGCCTCGACCTTCTGGGTCATCAGGACTTTGCCGTCCTCGGCCACCACGTTGACCGTGCCGTCCGCGGGGATGCGGAAGGTCTTGTCGTGCGAGCCGTATTCCTCGGCCGCCTGGGCCATCAAGCCGACGTTCGGCACGGTGCCCATCGTCTTCGGATCGAACGCGCCGTTGGCCTTGCAATCGTCGATGACGGCCTGGAAGAGCGTCGCGTAGCAGCGGTCAGGGATCGCGGCGATGCAGTCGTGCAGCTTGCCGTCGGCACCCCACATCTTGCCGGACTCGCGGATCATCGCCGGCATCGACGCATCGACGATCACGTCGCTAGGCACGTGCAGGTTGGTGATGCCCTTGTCGGAATTGACCATGGCGAGGGCCGGCCGCTTGGCGTACTCAGCCTGGATGTCCGCCTTGATCGCCGCCTTCTCGGCCTCGGGCAAGGTTTCGATCCTGGTCATCATGTCGCTGACGCCCAGGTCGGGATTGATGCCGAGCTTGGTCAGGGTTGCGCCATGTTTCTTGAAAACGTCGGCGAAGAACACCGATATGCAGTGTCCGAACAGGATGGGATCGGAGATCTTCATCATGGTCGTCTTGACGTGCAGCGAGAACAGGATGCCTTCCTTCTTCGCCGCTTCGATCGCGTCGGCGTAGAACGCGTCCAGCCCCTTCGCGTTCATCGTCGAGCAATCGATGACCTCGCCGGCCTGAAGCGGCGTCTTTGCCTTCAGCACCGTCACCGTGCCGTCGCTGCCGATGAATTCGATCCTGGCATTGGTCGGCGCTGCAACGGTGGTCGCGACTTCCGAGCCATAGAAATCGTTGCCCGTCATATGCGCCACGCGGGTCTTCGAGTCCTTGCTCCATGCGCCCATCTTGTGCGGATGGCTGCGCGCAAACGCCTTGACGGCGCCGGCGGCGCGGCGGTCGGAGTTGCCTTCGCGCAGCACCGGATTGACGGCGCTGCCCAGCACCTTGCCGTAGCGGGCGCGGATTTCCTTGTCCGCCGGCGTCGCGTCACTGTCGGGATAGTTGGGGACGTCGTAGCCCTTGCTTTGCAGTTCCTTGATCGCGGCTTTGAGCTGCGGGATCGAGGCGGAAATATTGGGGAGCTTGATGATGTTGGCTTCCGGCTTCATCGTCAGCTTGCCGAGCTCGGCGAGCTCGTCGTTGACCTTCTGCTCGGGCTTCAGCTTCTCGGGGAAGTTGGCGAGGATGCGGCTGGTCAGCGAGATGTCCTTCAGTGTCACGGACACACCGGCCGCGCCGACGAAGGCTTCGACTATCGGCAGCAGGGAATAGGTCGCGAGCGCCGGGGCTTCGTCGACCTTGGTCCACATGATTTCGAGTTTAGGCATTCTGCACCTCTGGTCGCCGACTGATGGGAGTTCGGGGCCCTATAGCACCCGTACCCCGCTGGTAAAAGCCTTCGGCG